>NZ_LJIB01000009.1:0-35069 GCF_001295785.1 Rhizobium sp. AAP116 | reverse complement strand
CCGCAAAGCGGCGGGTGGGGGTGAAACCCGCCGACCTGTCCGACTTCCGCCACGGGCCGCTTTGTGGGGCGAAAACCACCTCCGCCTTCGATCCCGGCCAGCGTCGCTGTCACCCCACCCCGGACCTGCGGTCCGACGCTCCCCCTCAAGGGGAGGGTGTTGGCGGCGCCGCCTCAGGCAAGCCCTCATCCAGGCAGAAGGGTGCCGCTCTCTGCTGGCCAGCCACCGCCCTGTGATGGACGCGCCCTCTCTGCTGGCGCAGGCACCTCAGGGTGAGGGGTGATCCTTTGCCCCTCATCCGCCTCCTGAGCCCGCCGAAGGGCGGCACCTTCTCCTTGGCTGCCGAGGAGAAGGCCAAAACGCTGACCGCGCGCACCTCCCTCTCCCCGCTTGCGGGCAGAGGGTAGGGTGAGGCGCGCGGCCTCGTTCTAAAATTATAGATAAAAAGAGAGAAGAGGCGCAAAGCTACGCCACGCTCGGCAATTTTGATCCCCACCCCGGCGACCTTCCCCGAGATTCCTGCAACCTTCATCTTGGCATCCGCCTATTTCATAGATAAAGGATTCTCCGCCACTTAAATTATCTATAAAATGGAGATTGCCCATGACGACCATTCTTGCGCCCGCCGGCCGCGGTTTCGATCCGCTTGGCATATCGGGCCGTTCGCTTCCCGTGCAGGCCGCTCTTCTCCTCTTCGGCACGGGCGTGCTGGCGATCGCTTCGCAGATTTCAGTGCCCATGGTGCCGGTGCCGATCACCATGCAGACCTTCGCGCTGACCATGATCGGCGTGCTCTATGGCTGGCGCCTGGGCGCGCT
Organism: Rhizobium sp. AAP116; assembly: GCF_001295785.1. Classification (NCBI taxonomy): domain Bacteria; kingdom Pseudomonadati; phylum Pseudomonadota; class Alphaproteobacteria; order Hyphomicrobiales; family Rhizobiaceae; genus Rhizobium; species Rhizobium sp. AAP116. Next base: position 34,251 of record NZ_LJIB01000009.1, on the reverse strand, counting down.
GACCGTGCTTGCCTGGCTCGGCGAGGCGATGATGGGCCTGCCGGTTCTGGCCAACGGCGGTGGCGGCCTCGCCCCCTTTGTCGGCCCGACGGCCGGTTACCTCGCAGCCTTCCCGATCATCGCGGCGCTTGCCGGTTATCTCGCGAACAAGGGCTGGACGGGCAGCCAAGTCGTCAAAAGCTTCCTCGCCCATCTCTCCGCCAATATCCTGTGCCTCGCCATCGGCGGCGCCTGGCTTGGCTATCTGATCGGTGCCGAAAAGGGCTTGGCTCTCGGCGTCACGCCCTTCATCCTGGGTGCCGTGCTGAAATCGGCTCTCGCCGCCGCCCTGCTGATGGCGCTGGCGCGCCGCAAGACACAGCCGCTCGACCTTTAAGCCTCTGACAACCGACTGAAACACGCATGACCGTCCGGCTCCGCGCCCACCACCTGCTTTGCATGCTGACTTATGTCGGCAAGGGTTATTCGCCCGCCTTCGTCGAGAACTACGAGGTGATCGCCTCAAGGCTCTCGGCCGGCGAGGAGATCGAGCTGGTGGCGGGGCCGGACGATATCTGCGGCCCGCTGACCGCAGACCCCGAGTCTCATTGCCATGGGTCAGGTGTCGTCGAGCGGGACCGGGCAGCGGCAGACGCCGTCGCCCGCCTGATCGGCAGCCCGCTTCCACCGGGCGCTCGCATCACCCCGACGTCCGCTCTGCTTACGCGTCTCAGAAAAACCTTCGCCACCGGTGAGATCCGCACCGCCTGTTCGGGCTGCGAATGGTCGGAGCTTTGCGACAGCGTCGCGGACGGCGGATATCTGAGTGTGCGTGTTGCCCCCTGAGGCTGGCGGCGTCTCCCTCTCCCCGCTCGCGGGGAGAAGGTGCCCGAAGGGCGGATGAGGGGGCGTATCTGGACCTGATGACACGTCCTAAAGCCTCTGGCAGACTGACCTCCGGAGGCCCCGCCATGATCACCCTCGATACCCTGCGCCAGATCATCCTTGCCCTGCCGACCACGGAGGAAACGACCTCCTGGGGGCATCCGTCCTTCAAGGTCAACGGCAAGGCCATGCTGTTCTGGAACCCGACCCATGACTGCCCGGTCTTCAAGGTCCCTTTCGAGGAGCGCGACCACCTGATTGAGATCGACCCCGACACCTTTTTCACCACCGATCATCACCGACCCCATAGGCTGGTGCTCGCCCGTCCGGACCGGCTCGACCTCGAATGGGCGCGGGAAAACCTGACGCATGTCTGGCGGACGCAGGCGAAGAAGGCCGTGGTGAAGGCCTGGGATGCCCGCGACTAGCGCGTGATACAGTCTCTGACGATGTTTCGCATCCGCTCCTCGGCCTCGCGCGCCATGCGTTCGATGACGAGGGAGGCAGGTTCCAGGGACCGCACAAGGTCGACAGCCTCGCCGACGATGACCGGCAACTGCTCGGTATCGCCGGTCGCCTGAGCGTCAAGATAGCGATGGCGAACCTGATCGATACTGTCTTTCAGCATTGCGAGACGGTCGTGCCATGCGCGGTACAAGCCGTTGTCGAGTGTCCGCAATTGCCATTGCGTTGGCCAATCATGGCCGCGTATCAGATCGAAGACCGTGCCCTTGACGGTCTCGTCCCCGGAGCCGGTGATCGCGGCGTTCTTTGCCGGGATGTTGGCAAGCGATTCCCGTGTCGCGTAGAGTGCCGTGCCGCACAGCACGCCGTCTGCTCCGAGCATGAGCGCAGCAGCCAGGCCCCGGCCGTCTGCAATGCCGCCTGCAGCGATGACGGGCGTTCCGGGGACGGCATCGACGACAGCCGGGACGAGCGGAAGCGTCGCGCGGCTGCCGCCATGACCACCGGCCTCGGTGCCCTGTGCGACGATCACCTGCGCCCCTTCGGCGACGGCAATCTTCGCCGCTTTTACCGTTTGAACCTGCGCGATGAGAGCGATGCCCGCGCGCGCGATTGCCGGTGCAAACTGCCCGACATCGCCGAACGAAAGGAAGATCGCTCTTGGAGATCGATCGAGGGCGATATCAAGCAGGCCGGGATCCCTGGCGAGTGCCCAGCTGATGAAGCCGACGCCGACCTTGGTATTGCCGGCGCGTTCGAATTCCTGCTCCAGCCAGCGCCGGTCGCCATAGCCGCCGCCGATCAGCCCCAGGCCTCCGGAATGACCGACCGCCGCCGCGAGGGCGCCGCCTGCGATGCCAGCCATCGGCGCCGACAGGATCGGCACCGAGAGACCAAAGTTTTCGGTAATGCGGGTTCTGAGAGCCATGAAGCTTCAGGCGCCCCGCTTCGAAGCCTGTCGATACGCCTCGACAGGCAGGCCACCGATACCCCAGTCCTCCATCGCGACCTCATCGATGACGACAAAGGTTGTCGCAGGGGTCTTGTTCAGCACGTCCACGAGCAGTTTCGTCACTCCCTGGATGAGTTCGGCCTTCTGTGCAGCTGTTGCGCCCTCGCGGGTAATCTTGATGTTCACATAAGGCATCGCTTCAATGCTCCTGGGGCGGTCGCTCGATGATCTGGAAAACCTTGGCAATAATCTGCCACACTCCATCGACTTTCACGAATGTCAGGAAATCGACAAAGTCACGTGCGCCGATTGAGCACCGAACCCGGGCAAAGGCGGTGTTTTCGCCGGCGAATTCGATGGAGTCGATGTAGTCGTGCCGCGGTTCCTTGCGCGAGGCGGGGGACTGGCGTGCGGCAACGATCGGAAAATATTCCTCCATCGTGCGATGCAGGAACGGTGTTTCGTCGGCCGTCGCATAGATGGCGCGTGGGTGAAAGACACTCTGCAGCTTGGCAACATCGCAGAAATAGAGGGCATCGAAATAGACTTCGATGGCGGCTGCAATTCTCGGAAATTCCGTCGTCATCATCATGCAGCCTCGTCCGAAATCAGGCCTTCCGCCGCCAACGCCTTGCGCACTGCTGGTCGTGCGGCGATGCGCGCCACATAGGCAGCGACGACCGGCCAGCGGCCAAGAGCGACGCCGATGAAATTGCTCCAGTTGAGAACTACGAAGAGGTAGCTGTCGGCCACCGTGAATGTGGTGCCGAGAATGTATGGGCGTCCATCCTTGAGGGCGGCCTCAACATCGTCAATCCGCCGGAAAAGCCGGGTTTCGGCGCGTGCCCGCTCCTCGCCTTCGAACGGGCGACCGCTGAACCATGGGCTGAAGGCCTTGTGCAGTTCGGAGGAGGTGAAGTTCAGCCACTCCTGCAGGCGAACGCGCTCAAGTGTGCCGGCATTCGGCGTATAACCCGCGCCAGGCGCGAGATCCCCGAGATACTGAAGGATGGCCGGATTTTCCGTCAGCACCACACCAGGGGCGATTTTCAGTGCCGGGACGTACCCCTTCGGATTGATGGTCCGGTAATCCTCTCCTTCCGACGTGGTGCCGGTTTCGGTATCGACGCTGACCGCATCGAAGTCGCGGTCCAGTTCAGTGAGAATGATGCGAGACGCCAGAGAACAGGCGCCGTGCTTGAAATAAAGCAACATGGATAGATCCTTGTCTGTGTTGGACGAAGAGACCTTATGGCGTGTGGTAACACTTGAAAACCAGGTTTCTTATGGTTACTGGATATTCAGGTTTCTCCACGGTAACTCGAAACGGCCATGACCCTGAAAATCCGAAAAAACCGAAGCGAACGCCCGCCCCAGAGCTGCGTTCTGACGGAGTGCATGTCGATCATCGGCGGCGCCTGGGCGCCGAACGTCATCTGGCACCTGCGCGGCGGTCCACGCCGCTTCAACGAATTGCGCCTCGACATTCCGCCCGTCTCGGCCAAGGTCCTGTCGCAGCGCCTGAAGGATCTGGAGGCGCGTGGTGTGATTTCCCGGACCATTCAGCCGACGACGCCGCCATCGGTGGAGTATGCACTCACAGCACTGGGGCAGGAGCTGGTTCCGGCCCTTGTGGCCATCGTCGCGGTCGGTGAAAAACTGAAGGCGACCCAGACGTCCGGGTCGGCCGTCTCTTCCTGATTGCCAGCTTTTTCTGCTTTGCTTGATCACTAAGTTCGCCGTGCATCGAAAGATGGCGCGCCACGCCATCCCGCCCCCGCACAAAATCTCACCCCGTCTTCACCCTTCAGTAACCAAGTTCGGTAACCATAAGCCTCACATCCCGTGCTGCGTCAGCGTAAGAGTGAGTAACCGATGGCTTCTGTATTTCCGATTGCCGAACTCCGCCGTTCGTCCGACCCGCTGGCCTGGGTCGACAGCATCATCAAGGGCGATTGCGTTTCCGCCCTCGAAGCCCTTCCCGATAAATCCGTCGACGTCATCTTCGCCGATCCGCCGTACAATCTTCAGCTTGGCGGCGCTCTCCACCGTCCGGACCAGAGCCTCGTCGACGCCTGCGACGACGAATGGGACCAGTTCGCCTCGTTCGAAGCCTATGACGCCTTCACCCGCGCCTGGTTGCTCGCCTGCCGCCGCGTGTTGAAGCCGACCGGCACGATCTGGGTCATTGGCAGCTATCACAACATCTTCCGTGTCGGCGCGACGTTGCAGGATCTCAACTTCTGGATCCTCAACGACATCGTCTGGCGCAAGACCAACCCGATGCCGAATTTCAAGGGCCGCCGTTTCCAGAACGCCCATGAGACGATGATCTGGGCCTCGCCCGATCCGAAGGCCAAGGGTTACACCTTCAATTACGATGCGATGAAGGCCTCGAACGACGACGTCCAGATGCGCTCCGACTGGCTCTTCCCGATCTGCTCGGGCGGCGAGCGGCTGAAGGGTGACGACGGCAAGAAGGTCCATCCGACCCAGAAGCCGGAAGCATTGCTCGCCCGTGTCATCATGGCCTCGACCAAGCCGGGCGATATCGTGCTCGATCCCTTCTTCGGCTCCGGTACCACGGGTGCTGTCGCCAAGCGTCTCGGCCGCCATTTCGTCGGCATCGAGCGCGAGCAGGATTACATCGATGCGGCCTCGGCCCGCATCGCCGCCGTCGAGCCTTTGGGCAAGGTCGAGCTGACGGTCATGACCGGCAAGAAGGCCGAACCCCGCGTAGCCTTCAACGTGCTGCTCGAAGCAGGCCTCGTGAAGCCCGGCCAGGTGCTGACCGACATCAAGCGCCGCCACTCCGCCATCATCCGCGCCGACGGCACGCTGACGGCAAACGGCGAAGCCGGCTCGATCCACCGCGTCGGCGCCCGCGTCCAGGGCCTGGATGCCTGCAATGGCTGGACCTTCTGGCATACAGAGGAAAAGGGCGCGCTGAAGCCGATCGACGACCTGCGCTCCGTCATCCGCAGCCGCATGGGCGGCCTGGAGTGACGAAATGGCTCCGGCGCCTTGAATGCGCCGAAGCCGATTTCCATCAACATTAGAATAACTTCACATAACTGTGATCAGCTTCGAGCAAGTCGGGCACTTTATCTCGGCTGCATTCGATCTCTAGAGATCGATCTGGCGCGGGCAGGGGTCCGCCAACTCCACCCGCGCCAGCATCTCATTCTTGCGCCGTCACGCGCAGAGCCGGCTGTTTCCCGCCCCTCCATCTTCCCCTTTTGACCTGGATCGTGATCTGCATGACGCAAACGCATGCCGAGTGATCGGAAACACTTGATCAGGCGTTGCGCACACGCCACCATCCGGTCCGGCGGCAGGCCATTGGGGGATTGCCCGGTCAGAGGTGCATCATGGTCCGGCTTTCCAGGAAATTCCTCGCCATTCTTGCGTTCGCGCTGCTGGGATTGGCGCATAATGCGTCTGCGGAAACCTGTCCGACCTTGGAGGGATTTGCCCCGCTCGAGGACATGGCTGTCTATGAAGGTGCCTGCCTCTACGGCGCGGAAGATGCTGGCTTTGCGCGCTTTGATCTGCCCATCGGCCCGATAAAGGGCCGGGCCCCCTCCGAGGTCAAGCCGGTCGAGGGGCAGCTGCAGCGTCGCCTCTATGTCGCTCCCGAAGGAGCAAGTGCTGCCGACGTCTTTCTCAACTATCGCACGTCGTTGATAGGCGCCGGTTTTTCACCCCTGTTCGAATGTGTCGGCCGAGCCTGCGGCAGCAACAATGCCCTCTTGGGCAAGGTGGTCATCTATCCGGCAAATCGGAGGCTGCGCAATCTGGGGACTGCCTCGGAGTTCGCGCTCTATATCAAGGATGGCGAGCACTACATGGCAGCCGTTTCGGCAGATGGTACGCGCCATGTAGCGCTCTACGTCGCACAAAACCAGAAAGCACCACTTGCGGGAAATGCATCCGAACGCGCGGCTGTACATCTGGATCTCGTCACGTCTTCCGCACTCGAAACCCGCATGATCGATGCCGCAGCCATGGCCAAGGGCATCTCCGACGAGGGGCATATAGCCCTCGACAATGTCTATTTCGACTTCGGCACCGCCACCCTTTCTGCTGAAGCCGCCCCGGCGATTGCCGAGATGACGAAGCTCCTGACCTCGAACCCGGGGCTGAAGGTCTATATCGTCGGCCACACCGATTGGATCGGGGATGCCGAGACGAACTTGTCGCTGTCACAAAAGCGCGCCCAAGCGGTCATGGCAGCACTGGTGTCGGCGGGCATCTCGAAAGAACGCCTCGCCGCCGCCGGAATGGGCATGCTGGCACCGCGTGCCAGCAACCAGACAGAGCCGGGCCGCGCCATGAACCGCCGCGTGGAACTGGTCGAGCGACCCGGTTGATGAACGAGGGATGATCCGTGTTCGCGGGGCACCCACTAGGTAAACCACCCGGAAAATCAGGCGGAGACGCCCAGCCCCTGCAGATCCGCCTTCAGCTTTTCCGCTCCGGTAAAATGCACCGCCTGCCAGCCGGCAGCCCGCGCGCCTTCGACATTCGCCAGACTGTCGTCGATGAAGACGGAGTGCTCTGGTGACAGGCCGAAATCAACAGCATGCCGCTCATAGATCGCCACATCAGGCTTGATCAGCCCCACTTCGCCCGAAACCGTGACGCCGCGTGGCAGGTTCAGGAAGGGATACATCTTACGCGCTTCGGCAAATGTGTCGGCGGCGAAATTGGTGAGCATGGTCACGTCCCGGCCCGAATCGATCAGCCCCGTCATGATGGAAACGCTGTCCTCATAGGCATGCGGCACCATCTCGGCCCAGTGCTTCCGGAAGGCGCGGATATGCGCTTCCTTCTTGGGAAACTCGGCAATCAGCAGCGCCTCGGCGTCGGCCCAGTTGCGGCCGCGATCCTGCTCGATGTTCCAGTCATGGGTACAGACCCGGGCGAAGAAATCCGCCCGTTCTGCTGGGTCCGGGATGATCCGCGAGAAAGGCAGGTTCGGATCGTAATGGATCAGCACCTTGCCGATGTCGAAGACGATATGGCGGATTTCGGTCATGTCTTAGCCCTTAGGAGTTGGAAAGGCGGTTGGAATAGCGGCCGCAATTGCCTTCTTCATGACAGTCGGCAGCGCTTGCCCATCAAGTTCGGTGACGGGCACCCAGAAACCGTGATTGACAGAGGGGCGGTCGATCGGGCCGACGCGGAAGATCGAGAGCCGAAGCTCGAAATGGGTGAAGACATGGGCGATCGCGCCCGCCGCCTGCCACTCGGCCGGGAAGGGGGCTGCCTCCGTCCCCGTTTCCCCGTCCTGCCGCGAGGTCCACTCGGTCGTCGGCACCTCCGTCATCCCCCCGAGCAGCCCGCTTTCCACCCGCTTGCGCAGCAGGATGTTGCCATCGCGATCAACAGCGATGAAGGCCGCCCCGAGCCGCACCGGTTTCGCCTTCTTTGCCGCCTTCACCGGAAAACGCTCCGGCTCGTCGGTGGCGAGCGCCAGACAGGCACCGTTGAACGGACAGAGCGCGCAGGCCGGCCGCTTCGGAGTGCAGATCGTGGCGCCGAGATCCATCATCGCCTGGGCAAAGTCCCCGGGCCGGTCGGTCGGCGTGAGTTCCGCCACCTTCGCCTTCATCTGCGGCTTCGATCCCGGAAGCGGCGCCTCGATGGCAAAGAGCCGCGAGATCACCCGCTCGACATTGCCGTCCATGACAGCGGATGGCCGGTTGAAGGCGATTGCCGCAACCGCAGCCGAGGTATAGTCGCCGATGCCCGGAAGTGCGCGCAAACCCTCCTCGCTATCGGGAAAGACGCCGCCATGATCGAAAGCCACGGCCTCTGCGCATTTCTTCAGATTGCGGGCGCGGGCGTAGTAGCCGAGCCCCGCCCAGGCCGCCATCACATCCTCGGTGGGCGCTTCTGCCAGATCCCTGACCGTCGGCCATCTCGCAATGAACTTGGCAAAATAGGCCTTCACCGCGGCAACCGTCGTCTGCTGCAGCATCACCTCCGACATCCAGATGTGATAGGGATCGGGTCTCACACCGCGCTTCGCCGCAGCGGGCGAGATGCGCCAGGGAAGCTCGCGGTGATGCCGGTCATACCAGGCGAGAAGCATGGGAGCCGTCGGTCTTGTCGATGCTTTGCTGGGGAGTGTCACGCCGGTCATTTGCGAAGAGAGGGGAGGATGGCCTATATCTGACCAAAGCAGTCGCCCGTTCAAGGGCCGATGTGAAGGATCCCCAGAGGCCATGGCCACATTCAAGGGCGCAAACCAGATTTCCGAGATTGCCAACGGCATCGTCGACCCGGTGCTGGCAAGGCGTGCGGGCATCAACACGGCGCTGCTCGGCTCCTGGGAAGACATCGTTGGCGAAGGTTTTGCCGATTGTACCCGGCCCGAAAAGATCGCCTGGCCACGCCGCTCCGATCTGCCTGAGGATGGCGGCCATCGTCCAGGCGTGCTGACGGTTGCCTGCGAAGGCGCGCGTGCGCTCTTTCTCTCCCATGCCCAGGGCGAGCTGATCGCCCGCATCAACGGCTTCTTCGGCTATCCCGCGATCGGCCAGGTTCGCATCGTCCAGAAACCTGTTTCGGTGGCGATTACGAGACCCCGTATCCGCAAGCTGGAAGGTGAGAAAGCCCGCCGGCTCGAAGCGATGATGGACGGCATTGAAAACGAGAACCTGCGCCGCGCCGTCGAGCGTCTGGGCACCGCCGTCTTGCAGGCGAAACGCAAATAGCCACCGGCTCTCCCCTCTGGCCCCGACCCGTTGAACCGGCGGGTTTTCCCCGTCGATCTCCGCCTTTCCTGCAGCTGATCCGGCCAAGTTTGGGCCGATCCGGATGGTCGCGTTGCCCGCCACGCCAGCGCCGTCTACCAGTCGGTGAGCCGGCATGTCATCCCCGGCGGCGAATGCCTTTTCAAGAGCAGGAAAAGCCGTGAACATCCACAACCCAGCGCCCGCCCCGGATCGCAAGGCCACGGTTGGTGCCGCCCCGCGACAGCGGGCATGGCGTTATCCTGTTCCGAGCTCGGCGAGGCGCTATGTCGCTCCCGTGCTGTTTGCACTGATCGCCGGCATCGATGGCCTCGGCACCAGCATCGCCTTCGCCGCGCTGATCTTTGCCGGGCCGCTGGCTGCCGGCTTCTCCATGGGCGTCGGCGTCATCCTCATGTCCAGCATCGTCATGGCGCTGTGGATTGCGCTGCGCAGCCGCTATCCCTCAAGCATCGGACAGGTGCAGGAGGCGAGCATCGCCATCCTTGCGACCGCGATTGCAACTGCGACCCTGCACCTCGATTTCGCACCCGAGGAGGTCAAGGTCGCCACCGCCTTTGCCATTCTCGGATCGAGTGCCGTGGTCACCGGTGTGGTCTTCTGGCTCTTCGGCCTTTGCCGCTTTGGCCGGCTCGTGCGTTTCATGCCCTATCCGGTCATCGCCGGCTTTCTCGCCGGCTCTGGCTGGCTGCTCATCCAGGGCGCCGTCATGATGATCATTGGCGACCGCAACCTCGTCGATCTTCTCGTCCGCCCCGAGGGGCAGCAGGCGGTCGCCAATCTCTATGTCGCCGTCGTCTTCGCCATCGTCATGGTCTTTGCCATCAGGCGCTCGACGAGCCCACTGACCATGCCGCTGGTGCTTATCGGTGGCGGCGCCCTGTTCTACGCGATGCTGGCGGTGATCGGGGTCGACAGCGAGCAGGCGAGGGCAATGCAATGGCTGCCTGCCATGCCCTCAGGGCCGGGCTTTGCCCTCCCGCAACCGCTTGAAATCGTTTCCACTGCCAATTGGTCTGTTGTCCTGCAGGCCCTGCCGGCGATCATTTCCGTCGCGCTGCTCGGCATGGTCGGGCTGCTTCTCAACACCAGCGGCCTGGAAGTCGCAACCCGCCAGGAGATCGATGCCGACGCCGAACTGCGCACGACAGGCATCGCCAATATCGTCGCCGGCGGTTTCGGCGGCGCGCCGGGCTATACCGGCCTGTCCATGACCCTGCTCGCCAACCGCATGGGGGCCACCGCACGCTCCGTCGGCATTGCAACTGCGGTGGTGCTGGCCCTGATGCTGCCGTTTGCGGGCGAGCTTGCCAGCGCCATGCCGACCTTCGTCGCCGCCGGTCTGATGATCGCGCTCGGTGTCGAGCTCATCCACGACTGGCTCTGGCGCACGCGGTCACAGCTTCCGCGCATGGAGTGGCTTGTTGTCCTCGCCATCCCGCTCGGCATGGCCGCCTTCGGCTTCATGGGCGGCATGGCTCTAGGGCTCGCGCTTTCCATCGCCAGCTTCGTCTACAACTACGCCCGTCTTTCGGTCATTCGCGTGGATGCCTCGCTGCGCGAGCGCAAGAGCAGCATCGACCGCCCGCAGGCGGAAAACAGCCTGATCGAGCTGGAAGGCGAGCAGGTCCAGGTGTTGGAGTTACAGGAATTCCTGTTCTTCGGCACGGCAGAACAGATCATCGAGGCGATCCGCCGCCGCCTGCAGGATCGCAGCCGCCTGTCGCTGCGCTTCGTCGTCATCGATTTCCGCCGCGTCAGCGGCATGGATGCGGCGGCCGCCGCGACCTTCGTCAAGATCCGCAACCTGCTCGCTGGCAGCGAGATCGAGCTCGTCTTCAGCAGCCTATCGCCCGAGATTGAACAGGCCCTGGCCAGGAATGGCATCGACTTCGCCTCTGACTCGTCCGTGGCGCGCGAACGCGATCTCGACCACGCCCTGGAACGCTGCGAGGAGCGCCTGATCGCGGCCATCGCCCGCGAGGAGACCTGGCAGGATATCGAGGACTATTTTGTCCAGACCATCGGCCCGAGCGCGCGGTTGAAGGATCTGGTCGCCTCGATGGAGGAAATCCGCCTGCAGCCGGGGGACCGCTTCATCCGGGCGGGCGAACCGGGCGATGATCTCTTCCTGCTCTGGACCGGCCGCGCCAAGGTGGAAGCCGTGCTCGGCAATGGCAAGCGCCTGCGTCTCCGAACCGTCAAACCCGGCGTCGTTCTCGGCGAAATCGCCATCTATCGCGGTGGCCCGCGCACGGCCGATGTGGTGGCCGAGGTACCCTCCACCGTCTACCGCCTGGCCCGTCGTCAGCTGCGTTATCTCGAACAGACCGACCCCGAACTGGCGCTCCTCGTCCACCGCCTCTGCGCCACGACCCTTGCGGAACGCCTGACCATCGCCAATCGCGTGGTGCAGTCGCTGCACGAGTGAGGACGTAGACGCTGATGACGCTGCAGGACGCCTCGCTTCCGCAAAAGCCGGACAGACTGCCGGCCAAGGCTGTGCCGGAAAGATCCGCGCAGCTTGGTATGGCGAGGATTAGCGGCCTCCTGGCGCCCCTGCTGTTCGCCGTGATCGCCGGCATCGATGGCCTCGGCACCAGCATCGCCTTTGCCGCGCTCATCTTCGCCGGTTCGGTCTCCGCCGGCTTCGGGATGGGCGTCGGGGCAATCCTGATGTCCAGCATTCTGCTCACGCTGATCATCACGCTTGGCAGTCGCTACCCGGCGAGCATTGGCCAGGTGCGCAAGCCGAATGTCGCAATTCTGGCGGCAGCAATTGCCGCGGCACTGGCCTCTCCGGCATTGGTGGATGCGCCGGAAGACGTGCGCATCATGACCGCCTTCGCCATCCTCGGCACCAGTGCGGCCGCTACCGGTGTCGTCTTCTTGCTGTCGGGCGCCTTCGGCTTTGGCAAGCTCGTCCGTTTCATGCCCTTCTCGGTCATTGCCGGCTTCCTGGCCGGTTCCGGATGCCTGATGATTCAGGGGGCCGTGAACATGCTCCTCGCCGGGCATCCGGCCATCGATCTGTTCACGACCGCGGGTGGCCGGCAGGCCATCGCCAATCTGCACATCGCCCTGATCTTCGCCTTCATCTTGAACTTCTCGCTTCGTCGATCTTCGAGCCCGCTGGTCGCCCCCGGCATTATGCTGGCGGCTGCAGTCCTCTTTTACCTGATGCTAATCGGCCTCGGCGTGGACGCTGAAACAGCGCGGAGCTTCCACTGGCTGCCCGCCCTGCCGGCTGAGGCCGGCCTCGAACTGCCGTCGCCCATCGCCATCTTCACGCATGCCGATTGGTCTGCCGTTATTCACGCAGCGCCCGCCATCGCTTCCGTCGTGCTTCTCAGTATGGTCGGGCTTCTTCTGAACACGAGTGGCCAGGAGGTCGCCACGCGACGCGAGATCGACGCCGACAACGAATTGCGCACCACCGGGCTCGCCAATCTCCTGGTTGGCGGCTTCGGCGGTGCGCCGGGGTTCAGCAGCATGAGCATGACACTGCTTGCGACCCGCATGGGCGGTGTAAGCCGCCTTCCAGGCTTAGCAACCACGCTGGTACTGGTCTTGATGCTGCCCTTTGCCGGACAACTCGCCGGTGCCATGCCTACCTTCGTGGCTGCCGGCCTTATGATCACACTGGGCTATGACATGGCGGAGGAATGGCTCTGGGGAGCGCGCCGCCAACTTCCGCGCAACGAATGGCTGGTTATTCTCACCATTCCCTTCTGCATGCTGGTCTTCGGCTTCCTGACAGGCATGATGATAGGCCTTGCGCTCGCCATCCTGTCCTTCGTCTACAACTATGCGCGATTGTCGGTCATCCGCAGCGACACGTCCCTGCATGCTCGCCGCAGCAGCACGGATCGCCCGCCCGTCGAGACAACCCATCTGGAAGCGGTTGGTGATCAGGTCCAGGTGCTGGAGCTCCAGGAGTATCTGTTCTTCGGGACGGCGGAACAGGTGGTCGCGGCTGTGCGCCGGCGTTTGCAGGACCAGCATCGTCCCACGCTGCGCCATGCAATCGTCGACTTCCGCCGCGTCAGCGGCATGGACGCTGCAGCAGCCGCTGCTTTCGTCAAGATCCGCAACCTCTTGGCAGAAGCTGGCGCTGAATTGCTCCTCAGTGGTCTGTCATCAGAGAGCCAGGCTACGCTCCGCCGCAATGGTCTCGGCGAGCCACTTGGCCCAGCCCTCCGTCTCGAGCCCGATCTTGATCATGCCATCGAATATTGCGAGCAAAATCTACTGCAAGACATGGCCCGCGAAGAGACCTGGCAGGATATCGAGGACTATTTCGCCCAGACCATTGGTCCGAGCGCACGGCTGAAGGACCTGGTCGCCTCGATGGAGGAAATCCGCCTCCAGCCAGGCGACCGCTTCATCCGGGCGGGGGAACCGGGGGAGGATCTCTTCCTGCTCTGGACCGGCCGCGCCAAGGTCGAAGCCGTGCTCGCCAACGGCAAGCGCCTGCGTTTGAGAACCGTCAAGCCCGGCGTCGTGCTCGGCGAGATCGCCATCTATCGCGGTGGCGCACGCACGGCAGATGTCATGGCCGAAGTGCCCTCGACCGTCTATCGCCTGGCCCGGCGCCAGCTGCGTTATCTTGAACAGGCAGACCCCGAGCTCGCGCTTCTCGTCCACCGCCTCTGCGCAACCACGCTCGCCGAGCGGCTCACCATTGCCAACCGCATGGTGCAGTCTCTGCACGAGTAAGAACCGTTATTTGCGACTGGCGGTAAACACGCCGTCCCAGTCTTCTGGAGCGGTAGCGGGGAGTTCTGACAGCCGTTCCCGGTAGAGCGCATGGGTGCCGGACAGCCGGTTTGCCGGCAGGACAAGCAGGTCTTTCAGCAACTCGCGTGCAGCCGAAAAATCGCCCGTTTGCCAGGCGCGGATGAAGGCGACATGGGCGGCCAGCAGGTCCGTCTGTTCCGACGCCGCTTCATCCGCACTGCCGATCAAGGCATGCAGCGTCACCGGCGCCTGCCGCCCCACGACACGCACCCGGTCGACTTCGGCGAAGACCAGCCCTTTCGTCCGCGCTCTGACATCCTCCGTCACCAGGATCGAGACCTCGTAAAGCTTGGTCATGCCCTCGACGCGCGACGCAAGATTGACGCTGTCGCCGAGGCAGGAATAGCTGAAGCGTTGGTCGGAGCCGAGATTGCCGACACAGGCCATGCCGGAATTGAGACCGATGCCGATCTTGAGGTTCATGCCGCTCTCGCGGTTGAGCCGGTCGAGGGCTGAGACCATGTCGAGCGCCGCCAGACACGCCTTCTGCGGATGCTCCGCAATGTCGAGCGGCGCGTTCCAGAAGGCCATGATCGCATCGCCGATATATTTGTCGATCGTCGCCTCGCGCTCCAAAAGCACGTCGGTCATGGGCGTCAGGAAGTTGTTGAGCAGCCCGGTGAGCTCGGTCGGCGTCAATTTTTCGGAGAGGCCGGTAAAGCCTCTGATGTCGGAAAAGAGAATGGTGAGTTCGCGGTCCTCGCCGCCCAGCGTAAGACCTTCCGGGTTTTCAGACAGGCGTTCGACCAGGGTCGGCGACAGATAGCGGCCGAAGCTTTCACGTACGAAGCGTTTCTCCCGATGGGTGAGCATCAGGAGCAGCGGCAACGCTGTCAGCAACACCGCGCCGAGGGCGAAAAGTGGTAGCAACGGATCGAAAAGCGTGAACGCCCGGGAAAAGGCAAACCAGGAGCCGCTGGCGACAAGCCCGGCCAGCAGCAGGCCCGTCACCACCGAAACGGCCGGGGCGGCTGTTGCAAGGACCGTCAGCAGGATCAGGCCGACGATAACGGCTGCCGCCCGTTCTGCCCCGATGATCCAGTCGGGCCGCTGCAGGAAGACGCCGCTGGCGATCTGGTCGATGATCTCGGCATGCACCTTGACGCCCGGCATGGCGGGGTCGACCGGGGTCGCCACGATATCGCGCAGTCCCACCGCACTTGTGCCGACCAGCATGATGCGTCCCTGGATCAGCCCTGCCAATGTTTCGGCCTTCTCCGGATCGAAGAGATCGGCGGCGGAAATCACCGGCATGTTCGGAAGGCCGGAATAGTAGATCCAGATCTCGCCGTCGGCCGATAGCGGCACATCGAGCGCACCGACCCTCAAGTCGGTGAAGGCCGAGCCGTCTTCCGCGCCTGCGGAGCGCAGGATGAAGGAGCCCTCCTGTTGTGCGATCCTCAGCGCCTCGATCGAAAGGGCCGGGTAGAGCCGGTCGCCGCTCATGGAGACGAGTGGAAAGGTGCGGATGATGTTGTCAGGCGTCGGCGGGAAGGAGAAATAGCCCATCGCGGTTGCGCGTTCGGTCAACGCGGAGAGGTTGGACAAGGCGCCTGAATAGGGTGTGAGCCGCGCCCGCGGATCGGGTCCCAGAAACGAGAACCCCGCCTTCGGCTCCGGTGCCGGCGCGTTGGTCTCGTTGCTGAGCGCGATCCCGAGCGCCACGGCATTTAAGGCGACCGCGTCGGCCAGCTGGGCGTCCGGGTCCGGCAGGTCGGCGCCGATGTCGATGGCGATCCCCTGGCGCCGCATCGCTTCGACGAGCCGCACCGGTGCCGTCCGGTCCGGCTCGGAAAACACGATGTCGAAGCCGATGGCTGCCGCGCCAAGACCGCTTGCCTTGGTCACCATCTCGGCCACCGTGCCGCGCGACCAGGGCCATTGTCCGAGCTTGCCGATCGACACTTCGTCGATGTCGATGACCGCAACCGGTGGATCAGTCGCGTCACGCGGTTTCATCACCTGATAGGTGTCGAAGACCAGCGCCGTGAGCCGAAAGGCCTGGGAGGAGAAAGCTGCGTGGCCGAGAATGACGGCCAAGAGCGCTGCCAGGCCGACAAGCACGACGCCGAGTTTGCGGCGCTGCGAGGAGGACAGGCGGCGCGATACAGGCCGCCCTTCTGTCTGTTCGGGGCGCAGGCCACCGGCTGCCTTGGTCACGGCTCGACGCCTGTCGTGCTGCCGGCAAAGATCCCGGTCGACGACCAGCTGCCATCAGTCGCCGAGAAATTGCCCATGATGCCCTTGACGGGATCGGTGCCATTGGCGGCGAAGGCGCCGGTGACGCTGCCGGACGCGACGCCGCTCGTGATGTTCCCACTGAAAGTCGGCGTATTGCTGGCGAAGTTCACCCCTGCGCTGAAACTCTTGCTGTCGTAGTTGGAGACAGAAACGGTCCCAGAGCGCGCGTTGAAATCCATTGTCGAGGTCATCGTGCCAGTGGCGATGTATTGGGCGCTGCCATTGACCACCGTGCCCACAGCATTGCCGTTGTAGGTCGCGGTGCCCGCGGTCGGCAGAGCGCTGTTTTCCGGCTGCTTGCCGATGATCCAGTTGCCGAGATGGACCGTGTAGTTGACTTCGCCATAGACATTGCGACCCCACCAGCCCCAGGTCATGAATTCACAGGCGTTGCAAATGGCGGCGCTAGTGTTGTTGTTAAAGATCTTTGCCGGCACCACGGCAGACGACACCATGTAGGCGCCGTCCTTTGAATTGGTTCCGGCAATCACTTGGTCGGACAGATAGGATCGGTCGGCTTCTCCGTAGAACTCGGCGAAGTAGCTGCCGCCGCCGGTGCTGATGCCCCCGGTGAACGTGCCCGCAGCATTGTCGAAGTTGAGGCTGAAGCTGCCGCTCGTCAGATTGTTGCTGCCCCATTGCCGGATCACAGCGGAGGAGAAGCCGCCAACTTCCTCGCTGAAGGTGCGGCTGCCTGAAGCGGTCGCCGCATCATCGCGGCTCGCAACATGCAACTGCTCATATCCTTGATAAACGGGAGCAGGAGAGCCGAATTGTGTTGCACCGATCGATCCCGATCCAATCACCAGATACTCGCCGTTTGTACCGAGGAAATGATCCTTCCCGGCGGTGGAGCCGATACTCCCGGCCTTGCCCTGGCTGTTCACCGCCGAATTGATAGCATTGGACCGGCTTGATCCCGCCGTCGAGGCGACGAGGCCATAGCCTCCGCCATCCAGCGCATCAAAACTCCCGCTGAACACATTAATCGCACTCGTCTGGCCGGCACCTGTGCCGCTGATGCTGAGCGAGGCCTGCAGCGCACGTCCGATCGTCGCGCCGCTTCCACCACTGGTCCCACCGACGAGAAGGTCGCTCACCACGGCTTCATTGCCACCGATGAAGCTGCCGGTGAACGGGATGGTCGTGCCTTCAGCGTTTGTCAACGCAGCAAGCAGATCAGGTTCCAACACGTAAGCCAGGATCTGCCCCGTAGACAGCGTTGTGGTCGCATTTGCCGGCGTGCCACCGATGACGTAAAACGCTTCTGGATCGCTGCTGCCGGCCGTCAGCATGTAGGTGAAGAAACCTCCGCTTCCGGTATAGGCCGTACCGGTCACGGGTGTCCCGTTGACCGAGGCGGACACGCTTCGCTCCGTCAGCACGCTGGTTGAGCTCAACGCCGGCAGGGTGATGCGGTTACTGTCGCCATCGGCTCCGCTTAGCGTCCCATCGGCGTTTCGGGTGAGTGTCCCGCGCGATGCAGTCAGCCTTAGCCCACTGGAGCCACCGCCTCCAGCCACTTCCTTGTGCGAGAGCACGGAAACGGCAATCTCGGTGTCGGCGCCGCCGTTGCCATTATCGTTGCTGCCCGGCACCTGCGGCCTCGTCCCCACATCCCGCTGCGACGCACTCGCCACCTCTTCGACCGGTGTCGTCACGATCGGCCGCGGTGTCGGCACGGGGATGGCGTTATCCGAAGGCAACTGGGCAGAATTGCTCTCGGCAACCGGGCTGCTGGCCACTGTCTGCTCCGTCGGTGCATTGCTCGCGCCACCGCTCTGGCCAGGCCGGCCGGCGAGCACCTGCTGCAGCCCGCTCACCCATTGCGGCGGGGTGCGCTGGATGCGCGGCTGTCCGTCGCCGGCAACGATGGAGAAGCCCTGTTTGAACAGCCGCTGCGGCGCGCCATTGCCGGTGAGCTGCACTTCCTTGCCATAGACCAGCGTCATGTGCGGTGGCAGGGGCTGGTCGTCGGACGTCTGGCCGCTGAGGTTGATGTCGACCACCGCGCCACGGATGCCGGCCGTACCGATCGGCGTCTTGATCGTTACATTGCCGCTCGCCTTCGATGCCTTGCCGCCGATGAAGCGCAGCGCCCCCTTGCTCATGGTCGCCGCCAGCGCAGCCGTGTTCTTCTCCGGATCATAGACGAAGCTGTCGATCACCACGGACGAGTTCGGACCGACCGTGAACGAGGTGCCGTCGGCCAGCAGGATCTGCACAAGGCCGGCACCACTCGTCTCGATGCGGTGATTGCGGATCACGGGGTCGCCGAGCGAGATCAGGCGCGTCTTGCCAGCGCGGTCGATGGTGCTTGCATCGGGATTGACCGCCGCGGTGACGCCAGCGACATCGGTCTCTGCGCTGACGGGAAACGCCACGACAACGAAGAGTGCCGCGGATGCGGCCAGCAGGGCATGACGGGTGTTTGGCTTCATCGTGATGCTCCTAGAACGCGGACTGGATGCCGATCGACAGCGAGATGTTGTCAAAGCTCTTGATGTCATAGTTCGACCAGACCTTGCGGTAGCCGGCCTCTGCGACGAGCGCCACGCGCTCGTTGAACGGCACGATCTGGCGCAGGTTGAGGCTGAAGTCGGTGTCTCGCTGACGCGTCGCCGAATTGATCATGCTGTCGGGATCGTCGTAGCCGCGTCCGGCGACGGCCGCTTCCACCCCGGAGATCCAGGCCGGCCCGTCGCCGATAAGGGCGGCATAGCGATAGGTACCGGAGATCGCCCCGCCCAGTTCGCTGGAGGACAGGTAACCCACCTCCGCGTCGCGCCGGGTCGCAAGAATGCGCCCCGTCAGGCTGAAGTCTTCAGTGAGATTGTGCGACCAGGAAAACTGGCCATCGAAACGATGGCCGCTCTGCAGATTTGCGGTCCGGCGGGACTTGGTGTTGGAAAAATCCTCGTAGCGGTATTGCAGGCTGCCCGAAAGACTGTCGACCGGTGTCACCTGCCAGTCGATCGTCGTCGAGACCCCCGCGGATGCCATATACCGGTCGCCCTCGATCAGCACGCCGCTGGTGGTCAGGAGGACGGAGAGCGTCCGGTCGTCGAGCCCGAAACGTCCAAGATCGAAGACCGGGCCGGCATAGGCCTCGACCGCAGCCGTGTTCAGTGTGTTGCGGTCGCGGTAGCCGGCGGCATAGCCTGAAAGGCCTGCCTCCAGCGATAGTCCCTGGATATCGGTGTCATGGCGATAGCGCAGCCCGCCATTGACGAAGCCGTTGAAGTCCTCGCCGGCGACGCTCAAGCCGTCCAGTGTGTAGGACAGGCCATTCAGCGTCACCGTCGAATTGCCCGGGCCCGCATTGGCATTGCTCTGATACCGGATGCCGGTCCTGATCATGCCGGAGAATTGCGAGGGGGCGCCGCGCTGGTCGATGGCCGAAAGATACTGATCGACCTTGGCGGAGACCTCCGGTGGCATGTCGCCTGCGGACTTCGCCGCGTCGAAATACTGGCGCGCGGTCTCGTAGGCGCCGAGGCGATAATAGAGAACGCCGAGCTCAAGCTGCAGTCGTGGCAGGCCGGGCGCGTAGATCAGCATACGTTCGAGCGTCGAGATCGCCCCTTCCAGATCGCCGGCCTCGGAGGACAGCGCTGCATATTCGAAAGCGGTGTCGAGATCGTCGGGTGCTGCCATCATCCGGCCGAACAAGGCTTCTCGCTTGGCCTCGACCTCGTCGATCGATGCGCTGCCCGTCCGCGGCGCAACGTTTTGGGATTGCTGCGCCAGGGCTCCGCCCACGGACAACGCCACGCAAAAGGTGGCAAGTGCAAGGCTCAGATTATGGGTAGCGAGAGAGAAAGTCTCCCGGCTCTTCGGCAACGTCATGGGAAAAGGAACTCTGACTGTGATCGAGCTGAAATCTCTAGGGCACGTTAAGATCTTGTTAGAATAACTCAAACGCGACTGGACCGGCCAAGTTTGGGTCTTTGCCGTCTTCATCGGTCATCCGCGATGAATTGTTACAGGCCTGATGATCCCGCGGCAATGCGCGGGCAGGGAAATCCCCGACGACAGTCTAGTGTGAAATCTCAATAACTACGTTGCATCGAAGATACGAAATAGTATATATATTTAACGATCAGCGTTGGGAGGCCCAGCCGTAGGCGATGCTGTCTCGGCGAGGCGTTATCCAGAACAGGCAAGGGGGCACTTGCTGCACCCCGGGGGAGGAAGCAATGAAAACCAGCAGACGACAATTTTTCGGTCTGGCGGCCGGTGGAGCGGCACTGGCCGCGGCACCTTTGCACAGCGCGACGGCACAACCCGTCAAGACCAATGCCCGAATTCTGATCCTTGGTGCGGGTGCGGCCGGAACGGCGCTTGCCAACCAGTTGTCCAACCGACTCGACGGCGCCAGGATCACCATTCTCGATCCGCGCAAGCAGCACTGGTACCAGCCGGGCTTCACGCTGATCGCCGCAGGCCTCAAGCCCGCGTCCTATTCCGTGTCCGGCACGGCCGACTGGCTGCCTTCCGGCGTCGAATGGATCGAGGAAGGTGCGGCCGAAGTTGATCCCGACGGCAAGAAGGTGGTGACGGAGAGCGGCAAGGCGATCGAATACGATTTCCTGTTCGTCGCAACCGGTCTCAAGCTCGACTACGCGGCGATCGAAGGCATGTCGCTTGACCTGATCGGCAAGGACGGCATCGGTTCTGTCTATGCAGGCCCTGATTACGCCGAGAAGACCTGGGCGGAGATGGATCGCTTCACCGACAAGGGCGGCCTCGCACTCTTCTCGCGCCCGGCGACCGAGATGAAATGCGCCGGCGCCCCGCTGAAATACACCTTCCTCACCGAGGACTACCTGACCCGCAAGGGTACCCGCAGCAACTCCAAGATCGTCTATGCTGCCCACAACAAGGCGCTTTTCGGGGTGCCGATCGTCTCCGAAAAAGTGCGCATGCTCTATGAGGAGCGTGGCATCGACACGGTCTACGAACACGTGATGAAGAAGATCGATCCCGTGCGCAAGATCGCCACCTTCACCACGCCGGAAGGCGACAAGGAACTCGGCTATGACTTCACCAATGTCATCCCGCCGATGCGGGCGCCCGATGTCATCCTGAACAGCCCGCTGCCCTGGGCCGACAAATGGGTGGGCCAGGGCTGGGTCGAGGTCGACAAGCACACCCTGCGCCACATGCGTTATCCCGAGGTCTTCGCGGTCGGCGACATCGCCGGCGTGCCGAAGGGCAAGACGGCGGCCAGCGTCAAATGGCAGGTGCCCGTCGCCGTCGACCAGCTCGTCGCCCAGATCGAGGGGCGCGAGAGCAAGGAAAGTTACGATGGCTATACGTCCTGCCCGCTGATCACCCGCATCGGCTCGGCGATGCTGGTCGAGTTCGACTACAAGGACAATCTCGTCCCGTCCTTCCCCGGACTGATCGCCCCGCTGGAAGAGCTCTGGATTTCCTGGCTGATGAAGGAGATCGCCTTGAAACCCACCTATAACGCCATGCTGCGCGGTCGCGCCTGAGGAGGATGCCATGAAGGACATGACTGTCGGAATGATCGTCGCGGTTCTCGAAGAGATCTTCGGCCATACCCTGTTCTGGGTTATGGTCGCGGTTGCAGCCGTGATCACGCTCGCCTATCTTTACGTGCTGATCCGCGATCGCCAGGTCTCCTGGAAGAAGTTCCTGCTGGCCCAGCTTGCCATGCCGCTCGGCGCGATCGGCGCCGTCTGGTTCGTCCAGGCCGTCACCCGCTCCGGCTTTGGCGACATCGGCGGCCCCGTCGATGTCATCGTGTTGCTCGGCGTCGCCGCCATGGGGGCCATCGGCATCGCGATCCTCGTTTACACGGTCCAGTCGCTGGTGAGCCGTCCCGTGGTTCGCTGAAAACGCGCCTTAAAGTGACGCCGGACCGGCAGGCACATGACTTGCCGGTCTCGGCAATTTTGCCGTGGCTACGGTTAAAAGGTCACGGATCTTTGATTTTTCAGGTGGGAGCCTGCCTTGTTTGGCGCCTTTTGCCGTTATAACGGTGAAGCCATCCAAGATCCTTGCAACGCAGGTAACTGACCCATGTCGACATCCGAACTCTCGATCACCAAGCGCCGCCTCCTCGGCGGTATCGCCATTGCCGCCGTCGGTCTGGCACTCACCGCCTGCAGCGACGCAGAAGACAAGGCCGCCAGTGCCGAGCCCAAACCCGCTGTCAGCAATGAGACGACCGCCTCGACGACCTCTGCCGAGATCCCGACTGCCGATCGCGACGTCGACATGGAAGAGGCATTGAAGCCCGGCCCGCTGAAGGAAATGGCGCTCGGTGACCCGAACGCGCCGGTCAAGATCATCGAATACATGTCGATGACCTGCTCGCATTGTGCAAACTTCCACGTTCGCACCTTCGACGAAATCAAGGCGCGTTATGTCGACACCGGCAAGGTCTATTTCGTCGTGCGCGAATTCCCGTTCCCGCAGGACACCGCATCGCTGGCGGCCTTCATGCTGGCGCGTTGCACGACCGAAGAGCGCTACTTCCCCTTCGTCTCCACGCTTCTCAAGCAGCAGTCCGCCTGGGCCGCGCCGGCCGACGGCGACGTGCGCAATGCCATGCTGCAAATGTCCAAGCTTGCCGGTTTTACACAGGAGAGCTTCGACGCCTGCTTGACGAACGCCCAGCTTGCCGGTGATGTGTCGGCAGTCCGCGACCGCGGCGCCCAGGAATTCGGTGTCCAGTCGACTCCGACCTTCCTGATCAATGGCAAGGCCTATTCGGGGGACATGTCGGTTGACTCCATGTCGGCCCTCATCGACAGCATGCTCTGATCGACGATCCGTTCTGACGACGGGCGCCGGGGAAACCCGTGCGCCCGTTTTTCGTGCGTTGCTTCGGCGGAGGGTGGCGCCATGAAATTCAACCGCCTCCGCGTTGTCGGCTTCAAGTCCTTCGTCGAACCCTCCGAATTCGTCATCGAACGGGGCCTCACCGGCATCGTAGGACCGAACGGCTGCGGCAAGTCGAACCTCGTCGAGGCCCTGCGCTGGGTGATGGGCGAGAATTCCTACAAGAACATGCGCGCGTCCGGCATGGACGACGTGATCTTCTCCGGTTCCGGCAATCGTCCTGCACGCAACTCGGCCGAAGTCGGCCTCTATCTCGACAATTCCGACCGCACGGCACCGGCGGCCTTCAACGATGCCGATGAGATCCAGGTGACCCGCCGCATCGAGCGCGGCAATGGTTCGGTCTATCGCATCAACGGCAAGGAGGCCCGCGCCAAGGATGTGCAGCTTTTGTTTGCCGATGCCTCGACGGGGGCTCGCTCGCCTTCCATGGTCGGCCAGGGTCGTATCGGCGAACTGATTTCGGCCAAACCCCAGGCGCGGCGGCAATTGCTCGAAGAAGCCGCTGGCATTTCCGGCCTGCATTCCCGCCGCCACGAGGCGGAACTCAGGCTGCGTGCGGCGGAAACCAATCTCGAGCGACTGGAAGACATCACCGCCCAGCTGGAAAGCCAGATCGAGAGCCTCAAGCGCCAGGCCCGGCAGGCCAACCGTTTCAAGCAACTGTCGGCCGACATCCGCGCCCATGACGCCATGCTCCTGCATATCCGCTGGTCGCAGGCCAAGCAGGCTGAAGGCGAGGCCGAGAGCGCCTTGAACCAGGCCATGTCCACGGTCGCCGAAAAGGCGAACCACCAGATGGAGGCGGCCAAGCTCCAGGCCATCGCAAGCCTGAAGATGCCGGAACTGCGCGAGGAGGAGGCAAAATGCGCCGCCGCCTTGCAGCGCCTGCAGATCGCCCGCAGCCAACTCGACGAAGAAGCAAACCGGATTCTCCGCCGCCGCGATGAGCTGACCCGCCGCCTTGCCCAGCTCGATGAAGACATCCGCCGTGAGGAACGCCTCGTCTCTGAGAATGCCGAGGTCATTTCCCGTCTTTCCGAGGAAGAAGCCGAACTCCAGGAAATCCTCGCCGATGCCGGCCGCTTCGGTGAGGAGGCGAAGGAGACCTTCGACGCCGCTGCTGCAACGCTTGCCGATAGCGAACGCGACTTCACCCGCCTGACCGCCGAACGCGCCGAAGCCGCTGCCGGCCGCAACCAGCTGGAACGTGCCATCCGCGACCTCACGGAGCGCCGCGCAAGGCTGGAGCGTCAGGTGTCGGACGCCTCCCGCGAACTCTCCGACATCTCCGACCGCATCGCAGCCTTGCCTGATCCGGACGAAAAGCGCGAAATGGTCGAGATCGCCGAACAGGCCGTCGCGGACGCCGAGAGTGCCGCCATGGAGGCGGAAGCAGCGCTGACCGAAGCCCGCCGCACCGAAAGCCATCTGCGCCAGCCGCTGGACGCCGCGCGTGCCCGCGTCAACGGGCTTGAGACCGAAGCCCGCACCATCGCCCGCATCCTCGCCTCAACGACCACGGGCGACTTCCCGCCGGTCGCCGACGAACTCTCGGTCGATCGCGGCTATGAAACGGCCCTAGGTGCCGCCCTCGGCGACGATCTCGACAGTGCACTCGATCCCACAGCACCTGCCCATTGGCATGGCAATGGCGACGGGGCAGGGGACCCAAGCCTGCCGTCAGGCGCGAAGCCCCTGATCACCCATGTCCGCGCACCCGCAGCGCTTACCCGGGCACTCCGCCAGATCGGCGTGGTCGAGGAAGCCGAAGCGCTTGCCCTGATGCCCAAACTCGCCCCCGGCCAGCGCCTCGTCACCCGCGATGGTGCGGTTTATCGCTGGGACGGCCATGTCACCGGCGCCGACGCCCCGAGTGCCGCCGCCCTGCGTCTCGCCCAGAAGAACCGCCTAGCAGAGATCGAGCGCGAGACTGAGGAGGCCCGTGACCAGATGGTCGAGGCTGAGGATCGCCTCGCCGAAGCCGCTGACGCCATCCGCACGGAGGAAGCGCGTCTCACGCAAGCCCGCGACCGCAGCCGCCTGACGGTCCGAAGCCTGGCCGAAGCCCGCGACGCCCTTGCCCAGGCCGAACGCGCCTCAGGCGACCTCATCCGCCGCCGCGAGGTGATCGAGGAGGCCGTGAACGGGTTGAAGGGCCAGATCGAGGAGATCGTCGAGCAGGAAGAAACCGCCCGCATCGAAATGGAGGAGACGCCTGACCTCTCTGCTCTCGACGCCCGCCTGCGGGAAGCTGAGGCCGTCGTTGCCCGCGATCGTGGCCTGCTCGCCGAAGCGCGCGCCCGTTTCGAGGGCCTCGCCCGCGAAGATGAAATGCGCCGCCGCCGCATCCTCTCGATCCGCCAGGAAAAGCAGAACTGGCAGAACCGAGCCAAGTCTGCGGAAGAACACATCGCAACGCTGCGCGAGCGTGAGGCCGAGGCCCGCGACGAGATCACCGATCTCGAAATGGCGCCCGACGAATTCGAGGATAAGCGCCGCAATCTGATGACCGCCCTCGACAAGGCCGAGAAGGACCGCCGCGATGCCGCCGATCGCCTGATCGAGGCAGAAACCCGCCAGCGCGAGGCCGACCAGAAGGCGGCAGCCGCCCTGGCTGAACTCGCTGAAAGCAGAGAAAAGCGCGGCCGCGCCGAAGAGCGTCTGGTCTCTGCCCGCGAATGGCGCATCGAGGCCGAGACCCGTATCGGCGATACGCTAAATGTCAGCCCGCATGAGGCCTTCCGCCTGACCGGTCTCAAGGACCCCTCCGAGATCGGCGACCTGCGCGAGGTCGAGCGCAATCTCGACCGTCTGAAGATGGAGCGCGAGCGGCTCGGCGCCGTCAACCTGCGCGCCGAGGAAGAGCAGAAGGAACTGTCGGACAAGCTCGCCGCCCTCATCAAGGAGCGCGACGATATCATCGACGCGATCCGCAAGCTGCGTGGTGCCATCCAGAGCCTCAACCGCGAGGGTCGCGAACGCCTGATCGCCGCCTTTGACGTCGTCAATGCCCAGTTCCAGCGCCTCTTCACCCACCTCTTCAATGGCGGCACCGCCGAACTGCAGCTGATCGAAAGCGACGACCCGCTCGAAGCCGGCCTCGAAATCCTCGCCCGCCCGCCGGGCAAGAAACCGCAGACCATGACGCTGCTGTCGGGCGGCGAGCAGGCGCTGACCGCCATGGCCCTGATCTTCGCCGTCTTCCTGACGAACCCTGCGCCGATCTGCGTGCTGGACGAAGTCGACGCGCCGCTCGACGACCACAATGTCGAGCGCTACTGCAACCTGATGGACGAAATGGCCGCCTCGACCGAGACCCGCTTCGTCATCATCACACACAACCCCATCACCATGGCTCGCATGAATCGCCTCTTCGGCGTCACCATGGCAGAGCAAGGCGTCAGCCAGCTCGTCTCCGTTGATTTGCAGACGGCGGAGGCCCTGCGCGAGAGGGAGGTAGTATGAAACGCCACCTCATCGCCCTTGGCCTCCTGGCGGCTGTGAGCGCCGCCCCCCTCCACGCCCAGACCGCATCCCCCTCGCTTGCCGGCAACTACCTGCCGAGCGTGCTGGCAACCTCGCCGGCGCATCGCGACAGCCTGATGGAGATGCTCAAGGGCCAGCCGGGGCTGCCCTTCTGGGTGCGCGCCCTGGTGCGCCAGCCGCGTTACGTGGCACTTGCCTCCGAGGAGGTCGCGGTCAAGGACAAGCGCATGCAGCTCTTCCGCGCCTGCGAGCCGCGGACCTGCGAAACAAGCTGGATCCGCGTGCTTTACTCCGAGGACGGCAAGCGGGCCCTGCTTTATGTCTCTGACGCCAAGCTTGGCATCAAGATCTTCGGCGATCCGACGCCGGAGGAGTTGACGTTTCTGACGCGCTCTTGAATCAAGCCGCCAGCTTCTGCCGCCGAGCAGGCCCAACCGGCAGCGCGCCGCTGGCGAGGATCGATCCGAGCACTAGGGGCAGGCAGACGAGATAGGCGTTACGGATGCCGAAGGCCTCGGCCACGAAGCCCAGAAGCGGCGGCCCGAGGAAAAAGACGACAAAGGCCATCTGCGCGATCGCCGCGACATTGATCACGGCGGGGCGATCGGTGCGTTGGGCCGCGGCCGAGACCGCCATCGGATAGACCGCGCTGCAGCCGGCGCCCATCAGAGCGAAGCCGAGAAGGGCAATCGTCGGAGACGGCGCAATCCAGGCCATGGCGATGCCTACTGCTGCGACCGAAAGCAACACCCGCCCGACGAGCCGTGCGCCGTAGCGATCGACGACCGGGTCGACCGTCAGGCGTGCCAGCGCCATGAAGAAGGCAAACAGCGTCAGCCCTGATCCGGAAATGAACGGCGAGACGTCGAAGACTTCTTCCATGTAGATCGTCGACCAGTCGATGCCGGCACCCTCGATCAGGAAGGCCGAGGTGCCGATGATGCAGAGCGGCAGCAGCGAAAGCGTCGGCAGCGCGAAATGCGGTGCCTTGTCCTCGGCTCCGGCGGTGGTGAGGACAGGCGCATTCTTCATGCCCGCGATCGTGATCGCACCGATGACGAACATCAGTCCCAGCAGCACATGCATATGCACCTGCATCGTCACCCCCGCCTGCCGGACCAGCGAGGCAGTGATCGCCGTGACGAAGAAGCCGAGGCTCCAGCAGCCATGGGCGCGGTTCATGATGCCGAATCCGGCCTGCGCCTCGATCCGCCCGATCTCGACATTAAGGCAGATCTCCAGCGCGCCGGCGAGAAGTCCGACGGCGAAGAGCGTGGCAAAGACGAGAGGGGCGGAAGGCAGAAGCGAGATGAGGGACAAGAGCGCCATGACGCCGAGCAGGGAGATGGCAAGCGTCGTGCGCGAACCGAGTCGGACGATCAGCGGGGAGGACAGGGTGAGCGAAATCAGCGAGCCGATCGCCATGCCGATCAGCGTCAGCCCCAGTTCGGCCTTGTTGACCCCGAGCTGCAGCTGAAGGTCGGGCAGCCGGGAGAACAGCGATCCCGTACACATGGCAAACAGAAAGAAGGCGATATAGACACGATACTGCGGCTGGAAATGCATCGGGGAGACTCGATTTGTCTGATGACCAGTCATGTGCGTGCCAGCATCGGTGTGCCAAGTCCAGCCGTTGCGGCGGCCGATCGGTTCTCCCCAGAAAAGACCGTGCGTCTCGACAGGTCAGCTCACGGCCTATGCCAGGTTCAGGCTGGTGCTCGCCGCCCCACACACGCCGTCATCCTCGGGCTTGTCCCGAGGATCTGCCAAGGCTTGCCATGTATTGGAGGCTTAAGGAGCGGACTGAAAGGTCGAGCCAATAGCAGCGGCAGTAGATCCTCGGGACAAGCCCGAGGATGACGAAGGAGGGGGCCTCGCGAAACGAAAAATGCCGGAAGCGAGGCTCCCGGCACCATCAGACCTTGGCTACTGCCTATTCGTTTCGCGCGCTCAGCCGGCCTTGTTGATCTGCCGCGCGACCATGTCATGGTTCAGCCAGAGCACCGGCGCAGACGGATTGGCCATTTCGCCAAAGATCAGCGCGCCGGTTGCTTCGACCACGAGCACGCTCAGATAGTCCGAGATCAGCGCCTTGCCGTCCTTGTGCATCTGCGCAATCTCCTGCGAGGTGCCGATGGTGATGTCGGACTGGCCCTGGCTGTTGGGCATCGGCCAGTTGTTGAAGTCGTAGAACGGGATCATCACGTCGCTTGCCTGGAAGTCGGCGATCTTCTTGAGCACGTCCTCGACGGTCGCACCCTCGACCAGCAGCGCCTCGCAGTCGGCCCAGATCTTTTCGGTGCGGGCGCCGGGATTTTCCTTCTTCAGCGCCTTCAGGAGCGGCAGAAGCGGCAGCTCAATGCCGGCGAAGACATCGGACGAGTTGGTGCGGATCTCAGGGCAGTTGAAGACGGTCGCCTTGATGCCGGAAGCGTAAGCCTCCTCGGCAATCGCCTCGAGCTTCATCTTGGCATAGCCCTGAGTGTAGTTCGTATAGGTCTGCCAGCGATATTCGTCGCCGATCAGGATGCCCGTGCCGTGATAGCCATAGGCCGAATAACGCACCTGGCCGCCGCTCTTTTCGATGCGGTTGCGGATAGCAGTGCTGCCCTCGATCAGGTGACGGAAGGTGTTGGCGGAGACTTCGTCGAAGTTCTGCAGGATCAGCTTGCCGAGATCGCTGTCGAGCAGCACCTGAGAGGACATGTGGCGCGCGCCACGGCCCTTGTAGATGCGGTTGGCAAGAACGAGGAAGACCTTGGCCTTCGGAATGCCGCCGGCCATCGTGTGGGCGAAATGCACATTCCGGCCATCGGCAATCATGCCTTCCAGCTCAGCCATGATCTTGGCAACGGCATCCTGGAAACGCGACACGCCAACCTGGCGGCACTTTTCGATATGCGCCCAGTCGAGCTTTTCCGTTTCCCAGTTTTCCAGCGTCAGCGAAGCAAGCAGGTCCGTCGGCGTCTTTTCGCCTTCGGGCGCGTCGAGATCGAAGCCGGCCATGGCAGGCACGTTGATGATCCGGCCGCCGAGATTGGCTTCCGCCTGGGCAAGCTCTTCGTCGGTCAGCGGACGCAGCTTGTTGTTCTCGTCACGGCGACCGACGGTGATCCCGATGATCTCCATGCCGGCCTTCTTGGCCTGGTCGAGCAGGCCAGTCACATAGCCACGACCGAACAATTCGCCGAAGAGAACGAACACGTCGCCCTTCTGGTAAAGGTTGTTCTGCGGGATCTCAGTCAGTGAAACCGGGCTGGTCAGGGTCATGTTTGATTCCGGATTACAATTTACTAGAATGCCAACTAGCAAACGCTGGACCGGAGCGCATCACCCTCAATTGATTTGTCTGGTCATTTTGCGTGACCGTTTATTGCATTGCGTGATGACCCTGTAACATCAGCCCGGTCCTGGCACGTCAAACCCGCTTGAGCCGGACACGTGTGCCCCAGGGATCCAGCGCCTCGAACCCGCCTTCGATGGCGCTGACGGCAAAGCCCTTCGCCTGAAGATCTGCGCGGCGCCCTTCAAGGATCGCTTCATCGGTCGTGTGCAGCGAGAACCAGTCGAGCCCGGTCATGGCCTCCTGACGCGGGCCGGCATCACGGCTTTCCCAGATATTGGCGCCGATATGGTGGTGATAGCGACCCGACGACAGGAAGGTCGCGCCACGCTGATCGCTGCCGGCCACCACGTCCAGACCAAGCCCATCGGCATAAAAGGCGCGCGCCGTTTCCAGCCCGCCGACCCTCAGATGGATATGACCGATCCGCAGCGCGGCCGGGACGGTCGTATACTCGTCGCGGTCCGTGCGCGTCTTCGTCTTGATGAAGATGTCGTCGATGTTGAGTTCACGACTGCCCATGGTCACCGTATTGCCGGCCCAGAGCCAGGTCTCCTGCGGGCGATCGCTATAGACCTCGACGCCATTCCCCTCGGGATCCATCAGATATACCGCTTCCGACACCGAGTGATCGGCAAAGCCGGTGAGCGGAATTTGGCTGCGGGCCACATGCACCAGCCAGCGGGCGAGATCGGCACGGTCAGGCATCAGGAAGGCGGTATGATAAAGGCCGGCCTGGCCCGGCGCCTCGGGCGTCGCATCCGGCCGGGCAAGGATATGCAGGAGCGGCGTCCCGCCCGCCCCGAGCGTCACGGCATCGGGCGCATCCGTCAGCACGTCGAGCCCCAGCATGCTGGTGTAATAGGCCTTGAGCCGCGCGACATCCTTCGCCCGCAGGCAAACCTCGCCGACATGCACTGGGCGCGTCAGACCGAAAGGCAGCTGTGGCGTCTGCGCCGCCGGAAGCGCGGTCTGGGTCTCGATCCCCTCCGCACTCAGCGCTCCGGTGAGCGCTCCGGTCAGTGTTGCCGCTCCGGCCAGCCGCAAAAGCTGGCGCCGCGTCCAGTGAACAGTCATTTCGGTCCCCATCTATCCCTGCACTTGTAGGCCTTGCTTACAATGCCGCGTCGAAATCTGTCTTTCACGTCTCTCCACGCAATTTCACATCCGCGTGAGCCTTCGAGGCGAGATCTGCCGCAATTATGATGCATTGCAGCATAAACTTGTCTGTTGAACATTTCCAATCCGTCACAATTGCTGTAAACGGTGGAAAAACAAGCCTGTTCGGGTGGAGAGGGCAATGCGCAAGTGGGTTTACACCTTCGGCGGAGGAGCGGCCGAGGGGAGTAGGGCCGAGATCGAGCAGCTGGGAGGCAAGGGGGCCAATCTCGCCGAAATGGCGGCGCTTGGCCTGCCGGTTCCGCCCGGCCTCACGATCGTGTCAGATGCCTGTGGCCTTTTCTACAAGAGTGGAAAGACGCTCGCCGACGAGCTGAAGACCCAGGTTCTCCGCGGCATATCCGGCATCGAGGCCGCAACAGGCCGCGCCTTTGGCGACACCAGCCAGCCGCTTCTCTTGTCCGTCCGCTCCGGCTCGCGCACCTCCATGCCCGGCATGATGGACACCGTCCTCAATCTCGGCCTCAATGACCACACGGTCGAGGCGCTCGCGGAGCATTCGGGTGACGCCCGTTTCGCCTGGGACAGCTATCGCCGCTTCATCCAGATGTATGGCGATGTCGTCATGGGCCTCGATCACGAGGTCTTCGAGGAAATCCTGGAGGACGAAAAGGCAAGGCTTGGCCACGAACTCGACACCGATCTCTCGGCCTCCGAGTGGCAGCAGGTCGTGAAACTCTACAAGGAAGTGCTGGAACAGGAATTGGGCGAGCCCTTTCCGCAGGATCCGCATGTCCAGCTCTGGGGCGCGATCGGCGCGGTCTTTTCCAGCTGGATGAACCCGCGCGCCCAGACCTATCGCATGCTGCATTCGATCCCCGAAGGCTGGGGCACATCCGTCACCGTGCAGACCATGGTCTTCGGCAACCTGGGCTCCACCTCCGCCACCGGCGTCGCCTTCACCCGCAACCCTTCCACGGGCGCCAAGGAACTCTACGGCGAATTCCTGGTCAATGCGCAAGGCGAAGACGTCGTTGCCGGCATCCGCACGCCGCAATCGATCACCGAGGCGGCCCGCATCGATTCAGGCTCCGACAAGCCCTCGCTCGAAAAGCTGATGCCGGAGGCCTTTGCCGAATTCTGCGCGATCTGCGACCGGCTCGAGGCCCATTACCGCGACATGCAGGATCTCGAATTCACAATCGAGCGCGGCAAGCTCTGGATGCTGCAGGCCCGCTCGGGCAAGCGCACGACCAAGGCCGCGATGAAGATCGCCGTCGACATGGCGGCGGAAGGGCTGATCTCGGAGGAAGAGGCGGTGATGCGCATCGAGCCCTCATCGCTCGACCAGCTGCTGCACCCGACCATCGACCCGCGCGTCACTCGCCATGTCATCGGCTCGGGCCTGCCCGCCTCGCCGGGCGCGGCGACCGGCGCCATCGTGTTTACGGCGGAAGAGGCGGTCGAAGCCGAAAGCGAAGGCCGCAAGGTCATTCTCGTCCGCGTCGAAACCAGCCCCGAAGACATCCACGGCATGCATGCAGCCCAGGGCATCCTGACGACCCGTGGCGGCATGACCAGCCATGCGGCCGTCGTTGCCCGTGGCATGGGCATCCCTTGCGTCTCCGGTGCCGGCACCATGCGCGTCGACCTGCGCAATGAGAAGCTGGTTGGCATGGGCGTCACGCTGACCAAGGGCGACATCATCACCATCGACGGCTCCTCCGGCCAGGTACTGAAGGGCGAAGTGCCCATGCTCCAGCCGGAACTCTCGGGCGATTTCGCCCAGTTGATGCAATGGGCCGACCGCACCCGCCGCATGACGGTGCGCACCAATGCAGACACGCCCGCCGACGCCCGCGCCGCCCGTTCCTTCGGCGCCGAAGGCATCGGCCTTTGCCGCACCGAACACATGTTCTTCGAGGGTGAGCGGATCCATGTGATGCGCGAGATGATCCTCGCCGAAGACGAGGCCGGCCGCCGCGCCGCGCTCGACAAGCTCTTGCCCATGCAGCGCTCTGACTTCACCGAGCTCTTCACCATCATGCATGGCCTGCCGGTGACGATCCGCATGCTCGACCCGCCGCTGCACGAATTCCTGCCGAAGAGCGATGACGAGATCGAGGAAGTGGCAAACGCCATGGGGCTGGAACCCGGCTTCATGCGCCGCCGCATCGATGCCCTGCACGAGTTCAACCCCATGCTCGGCCATCGCGGCTGCCGTCTTGCCATCTCCTATCCCGAGATCGCCGAAATGCAGGCCCGCGCCATCTTCGAGGCTGCCGTTGCCGCCGCCCGCGAAACGGGCGCCCCCGTGGTCCCTGAGGTCATGGTGCCCCTGGTCGGCCTGCGATCCGAGCTCGATTACGTCAAGGCCGTCATCGACCGGGTCGCCGCTGAAGTCATGGGCGAGGCAAAGCTCGAGATCTCCTATCTCGTCGGCACGATGATCGAGCTGCCCCGCGCCGCGATCCGCGCCCATATCATCGCCGAAGCCGCCGAATTCTTCTCCTTCGGCACCAATGACCTGACCCAGACCACCTTCGGCATGTCCCGCGACGACGCCGCCCGCTTCATTCCGACCTACCAGAAGAAGGGCATCATCGTGCAGGACCCCTTCGTATCGCTCGATTTCGACGGTGTCGGCGAACTCATCCGCATCGCCGCCGAACGCGGCCGCAAAACCCGCCCCGACATGAAACTCGGCATCTGCGGCGAACACGGCGGCGACCCGACCTCGATCCACTTCTGCGAGGATGTCGGCCTGGATTATGTGTCCTGCTCGCCGTTCCGCGTGCCGATCGCGAGGTTGTCGGCGGCCCAGGCGGCGATCAAGGCGCGGGGGTAACTTCGCCGGGCTTGTGCATTTGTAGTTTCTGGACGACAATATGTTCGAGTTGAAGCAGACCGAGATTTTCCGAAAGTGGCGCCTCGGTCTGAAGGACCGGCGTGCCGCAGGTTTGATCGCTGCGCGCCTTGACCGCCGGGGCTTCGGCCATGTCGGAGATGCAGTCTCTGTCGGCGGCGGCGTGCAGGAACTGCGCCTCCATTACGGCCCAGGCTACCGCATCTACTTCACGCAGCGGGGTGCGACGATCATTCTCTTGCTCTGCGGCGGAGACAAGGGCAGCCAGGTCAGAGACATCGAGACCGCGAAACGCCTGGCCCGGATCTGGAAAGAAACAGATGACTGAAATCCTGACCAACTACGATCCCGCCGAAGACCTCGACACTCCCGAGGCGATCTCTGTCTTCGTCAATGAGGCGCTGAAGACCGACGACGCCGCTTACATCGCCCACGCACTCGGCGTCGTCGCCCGCGCCAAGGGTATGGCGGG
>NZ_LJIB01000008.1:0-209377 GCF_001295785.1 Rhizobium sp. AAP116 | reverse complement strand
AAAAGCCGATCTTCAGCCTTTGATGTTGGCGGAATCGATCCACCCGATATTACCGTCATTCCGACGATAAACGATATTCAATTGTTCACTTCCCGGGTTTCTGAACAGAAGAACCGGGTCGTCAGTCATGTCGAGAGCCATAACTGCGGAAGCGACGGACATGGTCCGAAGTTTCTTGGTGCTCTCGGCAACGATCGTCGGCGCATAGTCCTCGGGAAGTTCCTCGTGATCCTCGTCGACGGAATCCATAACCGTGTAGGCGACCTCGATCGACGGGTTCTGTGCTTCTCCCGCGTGATGATCCTTCAGCTTGCGCTTGTAGCGGCGCAGGCGCTTCTCGACGCGCTCGAAGGCGGTGTCAAAAGCCACTTGCGGATCATTGGCCTCACCTGCTGCATGCAGGTTTGCGCCGGTATCGAGATGCACCAGGCAATCTGCCGCGAAGCGCGACTGCGACTTCGAGACGACCACTTGCCCGGAATACCCTCCGTCGAAGTATTTGGTAACCGCATCCTGGATTCGATCTTCGATCCGCTGCCGGAACGTTTCGCCGATTTCCATCTGCTTGCCGGATACACGCACACTCATGGAGTTTCCCTTCTTATGATTGGTTGCGTATCCATTTTACGCCAAGCGACGGCCGCGTCCAAGCTTTTCGAACGGTTAGGTTAGTCTGTGCCTTCGTTTGTCGGGCGTCGTCGAAGGATCTGTCCTTCGGTTGACAGTGTGCGCTGTCGATTGCGGCGCGCTTCTAGCCGCCCACGGGGAAAGAGTCAATCTCCTGTTAATCTTTAAGGCGGGAAGGGGGCCGTCAGCCGGCCGAAACCTTGGCCATGGCGCGCTTCTCGCGACGTCTCTGGACGGAAGAAGCGATGTTCATCGACTCGCGATATTTGGCGACTGTGCGCCGGGCGAGATCGACGCCTGATGATTTCAGCTGGTCGACGATATCGTCGTCGGAGAGAACCGCTTCAGGGCTTTCCTTCTCGATCAATGCGCGGATCCTGTGGCGCACGGCTTCCGCTGAATGGCTGTCGCCGCCTTCCGCCGAGGCGATCGACACGCTGAAGAAGTATTTGAGTTCGAACAGCCCGCGGGGCGTGAGCATGTATTTGTTCGTCGTCACGCGGCTGACGGTCGATTCGTGCATCTTTATGGCATCGGCGACCGTTTTCAGGTTCAGCGGCCGCAGATGATCGACGCCGTGGTCGAGGAAGGCGGACTGCTGGCGCACGATCTCGGCTGCGACCTTGGTGATCGTTCGCGCGCGCTGGTCGAGGCTGCGCGTGAGCCAGTTGGCGTTCTGCAGGCACTCCGACATGAAGGCCTGGTCGGGAGCGTCCTTGGACGCCTTCGGGCGCCCAACGGCGGCCATGTAGCTGTGGTTCACAAGCACGCGCGGAAGCGCATCCGGATTGAGTTCGACCTGCCAGCCTCCAAGCCCGTCGGGACGTACGACGATATCGGGCGTCACGGATTCGCTGACCGCATGCTCAAAGCTGCTGCCCGGCTTCGGATTGAGCTTGCGGATCTCCGACAGCATGTCGACGAGATCTTCCTCGTCGACGCCGCAGATCTTCTTCAGCGTGGCGAAGTCGCGCTTTGCAAGCAATTCGAGATTGTTTATGAGACCTGCCATCGCCGGATCATACCGATCACGTTGACGCAGCTGGATCGCCAGGCATTCGCTGAGGCTGCGCGCAAAGACCCCGGCGGGCTCGAGCGTCTGCAGGGTCGCAAGAACCGCCTCGACATCCGCGCCGCTCAGACCGAGGCGAGACGCCACCTCGTCGAGATCTGCGCGCAGATAGCCCGCTTCATCCAGATGGTCGATCAGCACGGAGGCGAGCAATTGATCCGAGGCCGAAGAGAGTGCGAAGGGGACTTGCTGGTTCAGGTGGTCCCTGAGGCTGACCTGACCGGCAACGAAATCGTCGAGGTCATAGCCCTCGCTTCCGTCACCGGACTGACCGGGCATGGATTTCCATTGCCCAAGCAGCTCCGGCGCATCGGGCCGCTGCGTGGAGCCTTCGTCGGCAAAGGCGGTATCGTAATTCGTATCGAGCCTGTCGTTCAGCCGCTCGCTCGCACCGTTCTCATACCAATCGCTGTCGAGCGATGGGGAGGCGCCAGCCTCGTCTGCAGCGGCCTGGTTTTCCTGCGTCGTATTGCTGTGGCGATCGGCATTGTCAGGCATTTCGCCGCCCAAATCACCATCATCTGCCGCCATTTCGAGCAGCGGATTCCGCTCCACTTCCTGCGCAATGAACTGCATCAGTTCGAGGTGAGTCATCTGCAACAGCTGAATCGACTGCATCAGCTGGGGAGTCATCACCAGGGACTGGCTTTGTCGCAGGAACAGATTGGCGGATAAGGCCATGGCGGACGTTCGACTCCCCTACATTTCCCCGCAATCCCGCCTTTTATGGCGGGAAATTCCACTTGGCCCAAAAATTGCTTTTTATTTTGTTTTGGTCAAGCCGTGGGAATGGTGAGGCGGTCTTTTCTTCAAAGATCCGTCAGAGGCTGAACTGTTCGCCGAGATAGAGGCGACGCACATCGGCATTGTTGACGATGTCGTTGGCCCGGCCATGGGTGAGCACTTCACCGGCATGGATGATATAGGCGCGGTCGATCAGGCCGAGCGTTTCACGCACATTGTGGTCGGTGATGAGAACGCCGATGCCGCGTGCCGTCAGATGTCGCACGAGGTTCTGGATGTCGGAGACCGAGATTGGATCGACGCCCGCAAAGGGTTCGTCCAGCAGCATGAATGTCGGATCGGTCGCAAGGGCACGTGCGATTTCCAGACGTCGGCGTTCACCGCCGGAAAGCGCGACAGCCGGCGACTTCCTCAGTTTCTCGATGTGGAATTCGGCGAGCAATTCGTCGAGCTTCTCTTCGCGCTTGCGCTTCTCGGAGACATGGACCTCAAGCACTGCGCGAATGTTCTCTTCCACCGTCAGGCCGCGAAAGATCGACGCTTCTTGCGGCAGATAGCCGACGCCGAGACGGGCGCGCCGATACATCGGCATGGAGGTGACGTCGTTGCCGTTGATTGAGATGGTGCCGGCATCGACCGGAACGAGGCCCGTGATCATGTAGAAACAGGTCGTCTTGCCCGCCCCATTGGGCCCGAGCAGCCCGACGGCTTCGCCGCGGCGGACCACCAGCGAAGCACCGTTGACGACGCGGCGCGAATTGTAGGTCTTCGTCAGTCCATGCGCGATCAGTGTGCCTTCATAGCGCGACTTGTCGCCCGGCAGGCCGGTCGGGTTCGCCGCCTTCTTGGGCTGCTTCGTCCTGGAGAAAAATGGAATGTGCACGTTCAAGCGAACCCGTCAGTTGCTCTGCTGGGACTTGGGGTCGAGCTGAATCTGAACGCGCCGACCACAGCTGTCGAGCTTGGCCTGGCCGGAATTCATCTGGACGGTGAGTTTGCAGCCGACAAAGACGTTCTGCCCTTCGGAAAGCACGACGCGCTCGCCTTCGAGTACGAAGACCTGCTGCGCCATGTCGAAATACCCCGTATCGGCAGTCGCCTGCTGCGTGCCGGATGACAGGAATACCTTCTGGGCCACGTCGATCTTCTCGATATCGGCATTGCCCTGGGTCACCGTCTGGCCCTCGCCGCGATAGTGAACGACCATGGTCCCGGCCTGCAGCGTCGTCGTGCCCTGCACAACCTTCACATTGCCGGTGAAGAAGGCCTTCTTTTCCTGCTCGCGGATCTCCAGCTGATCGCTTTCAATCTGAATGGGTTGATCGTTGGACAGCTTCAGACCGTTCATCTGGCTGTTCGTCGTCTGTGCCGCCGATGGTCCGGCAATTAGACCTGCCGAAACCAGAAGGAAGCCAGCAAAGGAAAACTTGGCGAAGGTGCTGTGAATCATGGCTGGGCGGCTTCCGTGGACCGATTGCTTTGAATGGCGGACGGCTCGATGTTCAACTTGACACTGCCCGCGAAGATCATGGTTCGCCCCTTATCCTTCATCTCGAGCGAGTTCGCAACAATCGACGCGCCTTTGGTCTGGATGGCGACAGGATCATTTGTCTTCATCGTGCCACCGGCAATATCGAGATTGGCGGAATTGAACTGCGCGTCGATGCCGCTGCTGAGATTGAGGGTGAACGGCTTGTCGAGGTTGAGGGTGTTCGCGCCACGGTCAAAGATGCCGCTCGAGGCGACAACGCGGGCGATGATCTTGTCGTTGACCGGCACGGCAGCGGCAATGGTCTCGAGCGCTATGATATTGGGATTCTTGATGTCCTGCAGCGCTCGCTCAGCGCGCATCGAATAGCGCACGCCCTCGTCGTTGCGGCCCGCGATCGCAGGCTTTTCCATCACGACCTTACCGTCTTCTATAGTGGCGGACTCGATCTGCAATTCGTCGGGCATCAGGCTGCGCACGAAGGAAACCGCAACGAATGCCAGCGTGATGGCCAGTGCGACGACAGGTAGAAGGAAGCGCAGACGCCGGACGCGACGCGAATGGCTGACCGCCCGCCGATAGGCATCGGCTTCGGATCGGCGCTCCAGCGGCGGCAGGCCTTCATGTGTCGCTTCCAGCATTCCCTAGGATCCGTAATATTGTGGCGGTGGCCGTCAGCAAGCCGCCTGTTCGTCGTTTCGCATGTCCGTTCGGCCTTGCCAATATGGATTATGGCA
Source organism: Rhizobium sp. AAP116 (assembly GCF_001295785.1). Taxonomy (NCBI): domain Bacteria; kingdom Pseudomonadati; phylum Pseudomonadota; class Alphaproteobacteria; order Hyphomicrobiales; family Rhizobiaceae; genus Rhizobium; species Rhizobium sp. AAP116. The sequence continues at coordinate 204,708 of NZ_LJIB01000008.1, read as the reverse complement.
GACTTGTTACAAGAAAGCGCCACACAAGCCATGCAGCACGCGGAGGGTGAAAATGTGACCCTCGCGATCACGATATTGCGTGTGACGCTCGTCATATCTCTCGCAAAGCCGGCAATTTATGGTTAAGTTGTTCCTTGACTGAGCTTTTTTGCTTTGGCAACGTTATCGCCGCTCAACGTCACAATAGAAATTTCAGGGGGTCCGCGTGATAAAGTCGGAATTGGTGCAGATCGTCGCGGCCCGCAATCCGCATCTCTATCATCGCGATGTCGAGAATATCGTCAATGCGGTTCTGGACGAAATCACTGATGCGCTGGCCGCCGGCAATCGCGTGGAGCTCCGCGGCTTTGGTGCCTTTTCCGTCAAGAACCGTCCCTCGCGCTCGGGGCGCAATCCGCGTACAGGTGAAACCGTGTTTGTCGAGGAGAAATGGGTTCCGTTCTTCAAGACGGGCAAGGAACTGCGCGAGCGCCTCAACCCGGGCATGGGTGACGAGGACGACGAATAAGCGCTTTTCGCGTTGAAAATTCCGCCCCTGTCCTTAACTTGAGCCCAAAGAGGTGATGCATTCACCTCGGAGTGAACAGGGAGTTGTCCAGATGATCCGGAAAGTCGTGAGCCTCGTGGTGTTTCTGCCCCTCGGTGTGCTGCTCATCGTTCTGGCTGTGGCCAATCGCGGCGTTGTCAGTCTCGCGCTCAACCCCTTCAATCCCGCGGATCAGGCTCTGTCTGTCTCCGCACCCTTCTTCGTCTTCCTCATTCTTGCGGTCATGCTCGGTGTGCTCCTTGGTTCCGTTGTGACCTGGTTCACCCAGGGCAAACATCGCAAGAAGGCGCGCAGCCAGTCGCGTGAGGCGCAGCAATGGCAGGCCGAGGCCGATCGCCAGAAGACAAGGGCCGAACAGATTGCCGGTTCGACGCTGCCCCAACTCGGCGCCAAGTGACATCAGGTCATTCGGTCTCGCGGCAAATTTCCTTTCCGCGCCGGGCCGGCAATGCTATGGGCTGGCGCAAACGAACACGACCCACGGATCATTGACGTGAAGAACAAGGAACGTCGCCCCGGCGCCAAGCCATTCCCGGGAGCGAAGGCGAAAGCCAGTGGCGACACACGGCCCGGATCAGCGAAGCCGTACCCGTCGAAGGGCAGGGACGATCGCCCGGCCCGCCCGCCGCGCCGTGATGCCGAGGCACCAAAGCCAAAGCCACAGCCGCAATCGCCCGATGTGACGGCCGAACCCGCCCGCGCCCTGACGATCCGCAACGGTGACCGCCCGGCCGAGCGCGTGCCGCTGATCCTCGAATCCTCAGGCGCGGGCGATTTCCACCTGATCGACAGCGGCGACGGTTTGAAGCTTGAGCAATACGGCCCTTATCGCATCGTTCGCCCCGAAGCCCAGGCGCTGTGGCCGAAGGCTTTACCCACCCATGTCTGGGATAAGGCCGACGCTGTCTTCACCGGCGATACCGACGAAGACGGCATGGGCCGCTGGCGCTTCCAGCGTGAAGCACTCGGCGAAACCTGGCCGCTCTCCCTGCTCGGCGTCGATTTCCACGGTCGCTTCACCGCCTTCCGCCATGTCGGCGTCTTCCCGGAGCAGATCGCCCATTGGAGCTGGATGAAAGAGAAGATCGAGGCAGCCGACAGGCCGCTGAAGGTCCTGAACCTCTTTGGTTACACCGGCGTCGCCTCGCTGGTGGCCGCCGCTGCGGGCGCCGAAGTCACCCATGTCGACGCCTCCAAGAAGGCGATCGGCTGGGCCCGCGAGAACCAGTCGCTGAGCCGCCTCGACAAGGCGCCGATCCGCTGGATCTGCGAGGACGCGATGAAGTTCATTTTGCGCGAGGAACGGCGCGGTCATCGCTACGACATCATTCTCACCGACCCGCCGAAATTCGGCCGTGGCCCGAACGGTGAAGTCTGGCAGCTCTTCGACCATCTGCCGCTGATGCTCGACATATGCCGCGAACTACTGGCGCCCAAGGCCGTCGGGCTTGTTCTGACCGCCTATTCGATCCGTGCCAGCTTCTACTCGATCCACGAGCTGATGCGGGAAACCATGCGCGGCAAGGGCGGCCTTGTCGAGTCAGGCGAGCTCGTCATCCGCGAGGCCGGTCTCGACGGCAAGACGCCGGGTCGTGCGCTCTCCACCTCTCTCTTCAGCCGCTGGGTGCCGAAATGACCGATGATTATCGCCAGGACGGCCCGCGCCGCGTCGGTCAGGTCAAGGAGGTCACCAGCCTCGCCAATCCCATCATCAAGGACATCAAGGCGCTTTCCCAGAAGAAGAGCCGCGACGAAAGCCGCACCTTCCTTGCTGAAGGCCTGAAGCTTGTCATCGACGCGCTCGATCGCGGCTGGACCATCCGCACGCTCGTCTATGCCAAGGCCGGCAAGGGTAAGCCGCTGGTCGAAAAGGTCGCCGCACGCACGGTGGCATCAGGCGGCCTCGTGCTGGAAGTCAGCGAAAAGGTCATGTCTTCCATCACCCGGCGTGACAATCCGCAGATGGTCGCCGCTGTCTTCGAACAGCGCTGGACGCCGCTCAAGGACATTCAGCCGAAGGGCTCGGAAACCTGGATCGCACTCGACCGTGTCCGCGACCCCGGAAATCTCGGCACAATTATCCGAACCGCCGACGCGGCCGGCGCCGCAGGCGTCATCCTGGTCGGCGATTGCACCGATCCCTTTTCGATGGAAACCGTGCGCGCCACCATGGGCTCGATGTTCGCCCTGCCGCTGGTGAAGACCACGCCCGCTGATTTCCTCAAGTGGAAGAAATCCGTGGACGCCCGCCTCGTCGCCACACATCTGGCCGGCGCGGTCGATTACCGCACCATTGATTACAAGTCGAAGCCGGTCATCTTGATGATGGGCAACGAACAATCAGGTCTGCCGGATGAACTGGCTCATGCCGCAGACAAGCTCGCCCGCATTCCCCAGGTCGGCATGGCCGACAGCCTGAACCTTGCAGTCGCCACCGGCGTCATGCTGTTCGAGGTCCGCCGCCATCTGCTCGCCCTCGACGGAGCCAAGTGACGATGCTCGCAGCCTTCAACCGGCCCGGTCCGGTCCTGACCTTCATCGCCTTCGTCCTGATCCTCGACCAGGCCATCAAATATGCGGTGGAAGTCTATCTGCCGATGCATGAGCTGATCCCGGTTTTGCCGTTCTGGGCGCTCTACCGCACCCACAATCTCGGCGTCGCCTTCTCCATGCTGTCGCATCTCGACGGCTGGTTCATCATCGGTCTGCGCCTGGTCATCGTCGGTTTTGTCTTGTGGCTCTGGCGCAAGACGGGCCCCGAACAACATTTCGCCCATCTCGGCTTTGCGATGATCATCGCCGGTGCTCTCGGCAACATCATCGACCGCTTCACCTATGGCTATGTGGTCGATTACATTCTGTTTTACACAGATACCTGGTCCTTCGCGGTCTTCAACCTGGCGGACAGCTTCATCACCATTGGCGCCATCTGCATCGTCGTCGATGAGATCATCCAGCATCGCAAGCCGAAGCCGCCGGAGGCTTGAAAGGCAGCGAAGCTGTTCGAAGTTTTGTCACTTTCCTGTAGCAGTCTCGTGTTTAAAGGCCGTGACTTCAACGCTGGATAGATCCCATGAGCGTGGAACTGATCGAACGAGACCTTCTTTTGGAAAACCCGGCCGGTATGCCGTTGGGACTTCCCGCTTCGCGCGATATCCTGGGCCGAATCGGTAGCCTCGAAACGCGCATCGCCCGCACCGAACGCGAGATCGACGCGGCCCAGGCCGTACGTTATCGCGTGTTTGTCGAGGAGATGAAGGCGCAGGTCTGCGTCGAAGATGCGCGCCGCGGCCGGGAAGTCGACAGCTGGGACAGCCTTTGCGATCATCTTCTGGTCCTCGACCGCTCGATCGATGGCGACGCCGAAGACCAGATTGTCGGCACTTACCGCCTGCTGCGCCATGAAGTGGCGATCGCCCATGGCGGCTTTTATTCCGGCTCCGAATTCGGCGTCAACGCCCTCGTCGCCCGCCATCCGGAAAAGCGTTTCATGGAGCTCGGCCGCTCCTGCGTCCTGCCGCAGTACCGCACAAAGCGCACGGTCGAACTGCTCTGGCAGGGCTGCTGGGCCTATGCCTTGCATAACCGCATCGACGCCATGTTCGGCTGCGGCTCCTTCCCCGGCACGCAGCCGGAGGAGCATGCGCTGGCGCTTTCCTTCCTGCACCAGAACGCCGTCGCCAGGGGCGAGTGGGCCGTTGACGCGCTGCCGCATCTCTACCGCGAGATGGACCTGATGCCGTCGGAAGCCGTGAATGCCCGACGCGCCCTCTTCGCCATGCCGCCGCTGATCAAGGGTTATCTGCGCCTCGGCGCCATGGTCGGCAACGGCGCGGTGGTTGACCAGGCCTTCAACACGACAGACGTCCTGATCATCCTGCCGATCGCCAGCATTTCCGGTCGTTACGTCAACTATTACGGCGCAGACGCCGGCCGCTTCGCCAGCGCCAGCTGATCCTCTTCTCGCCATCGGGGAGAAGGTGGCGCGCAGCGCTCAGGTGCAACTCGTTGCACCTGGGATGAGGGGGCGGCGAAGCCGCATCCCTTCACCATTGGAATCAGCGCGATACACTGCATCCAGCTCGATGCCCGTGGCTGGCGCTTAGACGACAATCTTCGACCACCTCCGCTCGACCTTGCCGTATCTGCACTTCCGCCACCATCGGAAGATCGGCAAGCTCTAGCAGGCTCATCTCCTGTAAAGCCGGATGCCCCAAGGGGTCATGCCGCCAGTCTGCCCTTTCTTTCGCCTTAGCTGTCGCTTGCTTCCAGAAAATCTTGAGCATGACCTTGCCTTCCGCGCGTCTAATGGACGGGAGATCTGATGAAATGATGGCTTATATTCTGCTTGCATCCTGTACATTTCAATTGAGTTTTGCTCCTTGTGATTATAGCTTTTCTATATGAAGAACCTCAATCAGTTGCATCTGAACGGCCTGCGCGCCGTCGAAGCCGTGGGACGTCTCGGCTCACTCCAGGCGGCGGCGGAAGAGCTTGGCGTGTCGATCGGCGCCGTCAGTCAGCAAGTCATCAAGACCGAACAGCAGCTCGGTCGCATGCTTTTCGAGCGCACGAGCCGTGGCATGGTCGCGGTAGAAACGGCGACAGATATGCTGGCACGCCTCTCGGATGGCTTCCGCCACCTCTCGGGCGCCGTGGCCCTCGCCAGACGCAGCGACGACAGCCTGCTGACCATTTCGGTCGCCCCGGTCTTTGCTGCCCGCTGGCTGGTGCATCGCATTCCGGACTTTTCCGAGCGCTTTCCGCAGATCAGTCTCAGAATCGACGCCAATGACCGCCTGACCGATGCCAGCCAGACAGATGTCGATCTCAGAATTCGTGTCGGACGGGGTCACTGGCCGGGCTTCAAGGCCGAACTCATTCTCGAACAGCGGGTGGCCCCGCTCTGCACCCCGGCCATGGCCGAAAAGCTGCGCGAGCCCGCAGATATCCTCGACCTGCCGAAGGTCATCGATGGCAGGGCCATGTTTACCTGGGATGTCTGGCTCTCCGCCGTCGGTCTCGAAGGCGCTGAGATCAAGGCCCGCCACACCTTCAGCGAGGCTTCGCTCTGCCTAGACGCGACAATCGCGGGGCAGGGGGTGATGCTCGCCTGGCAGACCATCGCATCCCACCAGCTACAACACGGCCAGCTCGTCGCGCCCTTTGGTCCGGCGGTCAAAACCGGCTTCGGCCACTACTTCGTCACCGCCGAGAACGCGAGGCGCTCGGAGAAGGTGGAAAAGTTCAAGCGCTGGCTGAAGCGCGAGATCGAGGACGACATGGAGCGGCTTGCAAAAGCCGCTCCGGTCTTCGCTTAACCCGCCGCGTTATAGGCCGCAATCGCTGCCATATTGACGATGTCGCTGTCCTTCGCGCCCATCTGGGCAATCTGCACCGACTTTTCGAGCCCGATCAAGAGCGGCCCCATTACGGTCAAGCCGCCCAGCTCCTGCAGCATTTTAGTCGAGATCGCCGCCGAATGGATCGCCGGCATGACCAGCACATTGGCCGTGCCCGACAGACGGCAGAACGGATACTGCTCCATCCGGTGGCTATTGAGCGCGATATCCGCCCCCATCTCGCCGTCATATTCGAAGGAGACGCCGCGCCGGTCGAGGATCTTCACGGCTTCCCGCACCCGCTCGGAGCGCTCGCCGGTTGGATGGCCGAAGGTGGAATAGGCCAGCAGCGCCACGCGTGGCACAAGCCCCAGCCGATGGGCGACACCCGCCGCCTCTTCGGCGATATCGGCCAGCTCATCCGCCGTCGGCATGTCGTGCACGGCGGTGTCTGCCACGACGATCGTGCGGCCACGCGCCAGAGCCAGCGACACGCCGATTACCCGGTGGCCGGGTGCCGTGTCGATGCAGCGGCGCACGTCTTCAAGCGCGGTGGAATAATTGCGCGTCGTGCCCGTCACCATGGCATCCGCATCGCCCAGCGCCACCATGCAGGCGGCGAAGTGGTTGCGGTCGGTGTTGATCAGCCGCTGCGCATCGCGATGCAGGTAGCCCTTCCGCTGCAGCCGGGCATAGAGATATTCGGTATAGGCCTCGACGCGGGTGGACATGCGGGCGTTGACCACCTCGATGCCTGGACGGTCGAGATCGATGCCGGCCCGCTCGGCGGTCGCCTTCAAGGGCTCGTCGCGGCCCAGCAGGATCGCGGTGCCGAGGCCGAGATTGACGAAGGAGATCGCCGCACGCATGACCTGCTCCTCTTCACCTTCGGCAAAGACGACGCGCTTCGGATGGCTACGCACATGCTCGTAGATGCGCTGCGTCGCGGCAGCGATCGGGTCGCGGCGGGCCGAAAGCTCATGCGCATAGGCGCCGAGATCCTCGATTTCCTTGCGTGCCACGCCGCTTTCCATCGCTGCTTTGGCGACGGCAACCGGGATTGCCGAAATGAGGCGCGGGTCGAAGGGTACGGGGATGATGTATTGCGGCCCGAAGCGCGGCCGCTCGCCCTGATAGGCCGCGGCCACATCGTCAGGCACGTCCTCGCGCGCCAGATCGGCGAGCGCCCGGACGGCGGCGATCTTCATCGCATCGTTTATCTGGCTTGCCCGCACGTCGAGAGCACCCCGGAAGATGTAAGGGAAGCCGAGAACATTGTTCACTTGGTTCGGATAGTCCGAGCGCCCGGTGGCCATGATCGCATCTGAGCGGATCTCGGCCACTTCCTCAGGCGTGATTTCCGGGTCCGGATTGGCCATGGCAAAGATGATCGGATTGTCAGCCATCGAGGCGATCATGTCGGCGGCGAAGGCACCCTTCTGGGAGAGGCCGAACACGACATCAGCACCCACCATGGCTTCCTTCAGCGACCGCCGGTCGGTCTTGACGGCATGGGCCGACTTCCACTGATTCATGCCCTCGGTGCGACCCTGGTAGATCACGCCCTTGGTGTCGCAGAGAATGATGTTCTCGCCGTTGAAGCCCATGGCCTTGATCAGCTCGATGCAGGCAATCGCCGCAGCCCCCGCGCCGTTGCAGACAAGCTTGGTCGTCTTGAAGTCGCGGCCGGTCAGTTCCAGCGCGTTGATCAGGCCGGCAGCCGCGATGATCGCCGTGCCATGCTGATCGTCGTGGAAAACAGGGATGTCCATCAGCTCGCGCAGCCGGCTTTCGATGATGAAACAGTCGGGCGCCTTGATGTCTTCGAGATTGATCCCGCCGAAGGACGGGCCGAGATAACGCACGCAGTTGATGAACTCGTCAACATTCTCGGTGTCCACCTCAAGATCGATCGAATCGACATCGGCAAAGCGCTTGAAGAGAACGGACTTGCCTTCCATCACGGGCTTCGAGGCGAGTGCTCCGAGATTGCCGAGCCCGAGGATCGCCGTGCCGTTCGAGATGACGGCCACCATGTTGCCGCGGGTCGTATAGTCATAGGCGGTGGCAGGATCGGCAGCGATCGCCTTCACGGGAACGGCGACGCCGGGGGAATAGGCAAGCGACAGATCGCGCTGCGTCGCCATTGGCTTGGTCGGGGTAATCTCCAGCTTGCCCGGCCGCCCCTGGGAGTGAAAGTCCAGCGCTTCCTGTTCCGTCACCGAGACTTTCGTCCGGCCGGTCGTCTTCTCATTTGCCATGCTTCCCCTCACCTTGTTGTGGGCAGCGGGCGAACGCCGGCCCATCCTGGTTGTTTTTCCTCGCCTTAAGTCGTTAGTGTTGCACGACTTCCTTTTCAAGAAAACATTGAGCCCGTGACGCTATATCAAGCCACCCAAAGTGATGTCCTGAACGTCGCCGAGCTGACCTCGGAGGAGAGCCGCGCAACGGCCACTCCGATGATGGAGCAATTCATCGAGATCAAGGCCGCCAATCCGGGTAGCCTGCTCTTCTATCGCATGGGCGATTTCTACGAGCTCTTCTTCGAGGACGCGGTCGACGCCTCGCGGGCGCTCGGCATCACGCTGACCAAGCGTGGCCAGCATCTCGGCCAGGATATCCCCATGTGCGGCGTGCCGGTCCATGCTGCCGATGATTACCTGCAGAAACTGATCTCGCTCGGCTTCCGCGTTGCCGTCTGCGAGCAGATCGAGGATCCGGCAGAGGCAAAGAAACGCGGCTCGAAATCCGTGGTGAAGCGTGACGTCGTCCGCCTCGTTACGCCGGGCACGATCACCGAGGATAAACTCCTCTCGCCCTTCGAATCCAACTACCTGATGGCACTCGCCCGCATCCGTGGTGGCTCAGCCCCACAGCTGGCACTCGCCTGGATCGATATTTCCACCGGCATCTTCCGCCTCGCGGAAACCACCGAGACGCGCCTGCTCGCGGACATCCTGCGCATCGAGCCGCGCGAGCTGATCGTGCCCGATACGCTGTTCCACGACGAAGAACTGAAGCCCGCCTTCGACGTGCTCGGTCGTGTCGTCGTGCCCCAGCCCGGCGTGCTCTTCGACAGTGCAAGTGCTGAAGGCCGCATCGCCCGTTACTTTGGCGTCGGAACGCTGGATGGCTTCGGCGCCTTCTCCCGCGCCGAAATCGCAGCGGCCGCCGCCGCCGTCGCCTATGTCGAAAAGACCCAGATCTCCGAGCGCCCGCCGCTCGGTCTGCCCGAACGGCAGAATGCGGCCTCGACCCTCTTCATTGACCCCGCGACCCGCGCCAATCTCGAACTGGTGAAGACGCTGTCCGGCGACCGCAACGGCTCGCTGCTGAAGGCCATCGACCGCACCGTCACCGGTGGCGGTGCGCGCCTGCTGGCAGAGCGCCTGATGTCGCCGCTGACGGACCCGGAAGCGATTGCCGATCGACAGGACTCGATCGCTCATCTCCTGGCCGATGGCCTGCTCGTCGACCGCCTGCGCGATGCCCTGAAGCGCGTGCCAGACATGCCCCGTGCCCTCTCGCGCCTGGCGCTTGATCGCGGCGGCCCGCGCGACCTCGGGGCTATCGTCGCCGGTCTCGCCGCCTCCGCTGAGGTTGGTCGCCTGCTCGATCCGTCGAACCTGCCGACGGAACTGTCCGACGCGCTCGCCGACCTCGCAGCCTTGCCCGCCGATCTTGGCTCCAGCCTGGCCGCGATGCTCGCCGACGAACTGCCGCTTCTGAAGCGCGATGGCGGCTTCCTGCGCGATGGCGCGATCCCGGAGCTTGACGAACTGCGCGCACTACGCGACCAGTCCCGCCGTGTGATCGCCGGCCTGCAGCTGCAATATGCCGAGGAAACCGGCATCAAGTCGCTGAAGATCAAGCACAACAACGTGCTCGGCTATTTTATCGAGGTAACCGCCGGAAATGCCGGTCCGATGACCGATACGGACGAGGCGAAATCCCGCTTCATCCATCGCCAGACCATGGCCAACGCCATGCGCTTTACCACGACCGAGCTTGCCGATCTCGAAAGCCGGATTGCGAACGCCGCCGGACAAGCGCTGTCCCTGGAGCTCGCTGCCTTCGACCAGATGGTAAGCCAGGTCGTCTCAGCCGCGGAACCCATCAAGGCCGCGGCCCGGGCGCTTGCGGTGATCGACGTCGCAGCCGGCCTCGCGGCCTTGGCGGAAGAGCAGGGCTATTGCCGCCCGCTGGTCGATGATAGCAGAATGTTCGCCATCACCGCCGGCCGCCATCCGGTGGTGGAGCAGGCTCTGCGCCGCCAGGCCGCCAGCCCCTTCATCGCCAATGATTGCGATCTCTCGCCCAACGATACCAAGGGCCCCGGCGCCATCTGGCTGCTGACCGGCCCCAACATGGGCGGTAAGTCGACCTTCCTGCGCCAGAACGCGCTGATCGCCATCCTCGCCCAGATGGGCTCCTTCGTGCCCGCCGGTGCGGCGCATATCGGGATCGTCGACCGGCTCTTCTCCCGCGTCGGCGCTTCCGACGATCTGGCGCGTGGCCGCTCCACCTTCATGGTCGAGATGGTCGAAACGGCAGCCATCCTCAATCAGGCCACCGATCGCTCGCTGGTCATCTTGGACGAAATCGGCCGCGGCACCGCGACCTTCGATGGCCTCTCCATCGCCTGGGCCGCCGTCGAGCACCTGCATGAGGCCAACCGCTGCCGCTCGCTCTTTGCCACCCATTTCCACGAGCTGACGGCGCTGTCCGAAAAACTCGCCCGCATGTCGAATGTCACCATGCGGGTCAAGGAATGGGACGGCGACGTCATCTTCCTGCATGAGGTCGGCCCCGGTTCCGCTGATCGCTCCTATGGTATCCAGGTCGCCCGTCTGGCCGGCCTGCCGGCTGCCGTCGTTGCCCGTGCTCGGGAAGTTCTGACCCGCCTGGAAGACAGCGACCGAAAGAACCCGGCCGCCCAGCTGATCGATGACCTGCCGCTTTTTCAGGTCGCCGTGCGCCGCGAGGAGATCCAGAAATCCGGCCCCTCCAAGGTCGAAGAGGCGCTGCGCTCACTCGATCTTGACGACCTCACGCCTCGCCAGGCGCTCGATGCGCTCTATGATCTGAAGAAACAACTTGGCAAGCCTTGACCGGTAGAGTGCCTGTCAATCGCGCCCGAAAAGCGCTATAGCGCCACCGATCCGGTTGATTCCCCGGTCCCAAGAGATGATGCCGCACCCATGGCCACAGCAGAGCTTGCCTTCGACGATCTCCTCGACATCGACACGCTCCGTGCGTCCTGCAAGACCATCGCGGAGGCTGGCTGCGGCAATATGCTGGAGACCCGCGCGAAGCTCCTGCCGATCCTGAAGAAGGCCTCTGCCGAGGCCCGCGAACAGGCGCGGCTGAAGCTTTTCGAAGACGGCAGCGGCATGAACTGCGCCAACCGGATTTCCTGGATCCAGGATCAGCTTATCTCGGTCATCTTCGATTTCGCCCGCACCCATGTCTATCCGAAGGACGCGAACGGTCTGGCCGTCGCCGCCGTCGGCGGTTACGGCCGCGGAACCCTGGCGCCAGGCTCCGACATCGACCTGCTCTTCCTGCTGCCGCCGAAGGCCGGTCCCGCCATGCACAAGGCGGTCGAGTTCGTGCTCTATCTGCTCTGGGATGTTGGCTTCAAGGTCGGCCACGCCACCCGCACGATGGAGGAGTGCATCCGCCTGTCAACCACGGACATGACCATTCGGACCGCGATCCTCGAAACCCGCCATATCTGCGGCGACGAGGCTCTGGTCACCGAGCTCCAGCGCCGCTTCGACCAGGAAGTGACGACCGGTACGGCGCCTGAATTCATCGCCGCCAAGCTTGCCGAACGCGACGAGCGGCACCGCAAGGCCGGCGACAGCCGCTACCTCGTCGAGCCCAATGTCAAGGAAGGCAAGGGGGGCTTGCGCGATCTGCAGACCCTCTTCTGGATCGCCAAATACAATTACCATGTCCGCGACACCGGCGAATTGGTGCGTCTCGGCGTCCTCTCCCGCCACGAGTGGCGCCTTTTCCAGAAAGCCGACGATTTCCTCTGGGCGGTTCGCTGCCACATGCATTATCTGACCGGCAAGCCGGAAGAGCGCCTGTATTTCGATATCCAGCCGGAGATCGCCAAGAGCCTCGGCTATCAGGCGCGCCCGGGCTTGTCCGCCGTCGAGCGCTTCATGAAGCACTACTTCCTCGTGGCAAAAGACGTCGGTGATCTCACCCGCATCTTTGCGGCAGCACTTGAGGATCAGCAGGCCAAGGCCGCCCCCGGTATCGGTGGCATGATCGGCCGTTTTGCCAACCGCCCGCGCAAGATCCCCGGCGCCAGCGAATTCATCGATGATCGCGGCCGCATTGCGCTTGCCGATCCCGGCGTCTTCAAGAAGGACCCGATGTCGATCATGCGCCTCTTCCACGTGGCGGATCTGAACGGGCTCGAATTCCATCCTGATGCCTTGAAGGCCGTCACCCGCTCGCTGTCGCTGATCACCAATGATTTCCGCGAAAGCGAAGAGGCCAACCGCCTGTTTCTCTCGATCCTGACCTCACGCAAGGATCCGGGTTTCATCCTTCGGCGCATGAACGAGGCCGGCGTGCTCGGTCGTTTCATGCCGGAATTCGGTAAGATCGTCTCGATGATGCAGTTCAACATGTATCATCACTATACCGTCGACGAGCATCTGATCCGCACGGTCGAGGTGCTCTCCGAGATCGACAACGGCAAGGCGGAGGAGATACATCCGCTCGCCAACAAGATCATGCCGGAAATCGAGGATCGCCAGACGCTTTATGTCGCGATCCTCCTGCACGATATCGCCAAAGGCCGCCAGGAGGATCACTCCGTCGCCGGCGCCAAGGTCGCCCGCAAGCTCTGCCCGCGTCTCGGCCTCTCGCCCAAGCAGACCGAAATGGTCGCCTGGCTGATCGACCAGCATCTGCTGATGTCGATGGTGGCTCAGACGCGCGACCTGCACGACCGCAAGACCATCACCGACTTCGCCGAAAAGGTGCAGTCTCTCGACCGGCTGAAGATGCTGTTGGTTCTGACCATCTGCGATATCAGGGCCGTTGGCCCGGGTGTCTGGAATGGCTGGAAGGGCCAGCTTTTGCGCACGCTCTATTACGAGACCGAACTGCTGCTGTCAGGCGGCTTCTCCCAGGTCTCGCGCAAGGAACGCGCCAAGCATGCCGCCGAGCAGCTCAGCCAGGCGCTCGAAGGCTGGAGCCAGAAGGACCAGCGCACCTATACCAAGCTGCACTACGAGCCCTACCTGCTCTCGGTCGATCTCGAAGACCAGGTCCGCCACGCCCACTTCATCCGTCAGACCGACAAGTCGGGCCAGGCGCTGGCGACCATGGTGCGCACTCACCAGTTCCACGCGATCACCGAGATCACGGTGCTCTCGCCCGACCATCCACGTCTCCTTTCGATCATCGCCGGCGCTTGTGCGGCGGCCGGCGCCAACATCGCCGATGCCCAGATCTTCACGACCTCGGACGGCCGGGCCCTCGATACGATCCTGATCAACCGGGAGTTCCCGATCGACGAGGACGAAACCCGCCGCGCGGCCACCATCGGGAAGATGATCGAGGACGTGCTGTCGGGCCGTAAGCGCCTGCCAGAGGTCATTGCCACGCGCACAAAGGGCAAGAAGCGCAACAAGACCTTTCCGGTTCAGCCGGATGTCCGCATCTCCAATGCGCTGTCCAACAAGTTCACGGTTATCGAGGTGGAATGCCTCGACCGCATCGGTCTCCTTGCCGAGATCACCGCCGTGCTGTCGGACCTGTCGCTGGACATTCATTCGGCACGGATCACCACCTTCGGGGAAAAGGTCATCGATACCTTCTATGTCACCGACCTCGTCGGACAGAAGGTGACCAACGAGAACCGGCAGGCCAATATTGCCAATCGCCTGAAGCCGGTGATGACCGAACAGCCGGACGAGCTCAAGGACAACATGCCCTCGGGCATCATCGCCCAGCCACACCGCGCAGCGCCGGCGCCGAAAAAGGCACGGGCCTGAGGAATGAGCCTCGTCAAGAAATTCATGACGGTCGGTGGGGCGACGCTCGGCAGCCGCATCTTCGGCTTCGCCCGCGAAACCCTGATGGCCGCGGCACTCGGCACAGGCCCGGTCGCCGACGTCTTCTATGCCGCCTTCCGCTTCCCCAATCTCTTCCGCCGCCTCTTCGCCGAGGGCGCTTTCAACGCTGCCTTCGTTCCGCTCTTCGCCAAGGAGATCGAGGCGAATGGCATTGATGGCGCCAAGCGATTTTCCGAAGAGGTTTTCGGAGTTCTCTTTTCGGTTCTCTTGATCCTGACCATCGGCATGCAGCTGTCCATGCCGCTGCTGGTCCAGTGGATCATCGCGCCGGGCTTTGCCGACGATCCGGAAAAGTTCAACCTGACGGTCCGCCTCGCGATCGTCATGTTTCCCTACCTGATGTGCATGTCATTGACGGCCATGCTGAGCGGCATGCTAAACTCGTTGCATCATTTCTTTGCAGCCGCCATCGCGCCCGTATTTCTCAATGTGCTGATGATCGGTGCGCTTGGCTGGGCTCTGTGGACGGGCGCTGATCCCGCTGCGACCGCCTGGGCATTGTCCTGGTCCGTGCTGGGGGCAGGCCTCTTGCAGATGGCCGTGGTCTATCTTGGCGTGCGCCATGCCGGCATCCGCATCGGCTTCAAACGTCCGCGTTTTACCCCCAACGTCAAGCGCCTGCTGGTGCTCGCCGTGCCGGCCGCCATCACCGGCGGCATCACCCAGATCAACCAGCTCATCGGCCAGGCGATTGCCTCGACGAAAGAGGGGGCAATCTCCGCCCTGCAATATGCCGACCGCATCTATCAGCTGCCGCTCGGCGTCGTAGGGGTCGCCGTCGGCGTCGTCCTCCTGCCGGAACTCGCGCGTGCGTTGAAGGGCGGTCACATGAACGAGGCGAAGGGGCTGCAGAACCGCTCGATCGAGTTCGTTCTCTTCCTGACGCTGCCGGCCGCTGCCGCAATCTGGGTGCTGTCCGATGAAATCATCCGGGTGCTTTACGAGCGTGGCGCCTTCTCCGAACAGAACACTGCCGTCGTCGCCTCGATCCTTGCGATCTACGGTATAGGCCTGCCGGGCTTCGTGCTGATCAAGGCGCTTCAGCCGGGTTACTACGCCCGCGAAGACACCAAGACGCCGATGCGTTTCACCATAGTGTCGGTCGCGCTCAACACGGGGCTTGCCATCACGCTCTTCCCGATCTTCGAGGAGAGCGGCATTGCGATGGCCGAGGCTGCCGCCGGCTGGACCAACACCATCCTGTTGTTTTCGGTGCTGCTGTGGCGGGGCCACCTCGTTTTCGAGTGGTCACTGCTCACGCGCACCCTACGTCTGGTGATCGCCTCCGCCATCATGGCCGGCCTGCTCGTTTACCTCTCCGATCGTTGGGCTGCCTGGCTTTCACCATCAAGCCCGCTCTTCGATCAGTTGCTGGCGCTGGGAGGGCTGATCGCAATCGCCATGCCGGTCTATTTCGGCATCGCCTTCCTGATCGGCGGCGCGGACTGGCGCCTAGTCCGTCGCAGCCTCCAGCGCAGGAAGAAAACGGCTGACGAGGCCGCAACGACCTCACCCGACCCGGGTCAGCAGTAAGTCCAGGTCCGCTTCGGTCCGATATCGACATGCACGATGCCGTTGCAGTAGCGCCCGATGCCGCCGATGCCGGGCGCGCTGCGGGCGGCGGCCACGATCTTCTTCTCGGGCACGCCGGGCACGCGAATGTCCGCTGCAAAGCAATGGCTGTGCTGCGAGCGGCCGGAGCGCGGGCGATGCCCTGAGGTTACGACCGGCTTCTTGCCGGTCTTCTTGGCGATATGGGCCAGGATCGCCTTCAATTCGTCGGGAAAGCAGTTGGCTTTGACGCTGACCCGCTGCAGCGTGTAGGCGACAGCAGTGTCGTGCTTCATGAAAAAGTGTCGCTTCTTCTTCTCCACGGCCTCGACGGGGGAGAGGAGACAGAGCGAAAGAACGCAGCCGAGCGCGACGCGAAACAAAGTGCGCATGAGTGACCTTCTGGAATGGGATTGTTCTTTGGAGCGATCCAGATCGCTTTCGGCGGGTTTTTATTCCCCGAAATGTGTCAAATTTGGTGCGCTTTGCTCGTTTCTGCTTTTCGAGCCCACGTCAGCTCGCGAATCGCGGTCTTGTCACGTCGCGAATTCATTCCCTAAACCCCTCGATTCCGGGAGGAAATTTCCCTATGCGTGACATCGAGGGCGTCTTGATCACACATCAAACCGAAAGTGCGATTTCATGAGCGGAAACAGCCTCTTTCTCGTCAGTCTGGTCGTGGACACCTATGATCGGGCCAAGGCCTTCTATTGCGATGCCCTCGGCTTCGAGTGCCTTGAGGACACCCAAATGCCGGACGGCAAACGCTGGCTGGTGGTCCGTCCAGTCGGTGCCGAAGGCGCTTCGCTTCTGCTCGCCGAGGCGTCGAACGATGCTCAGCGTGCCGCGATCGGCAACCAGACCGGTGGCCGCGTCGGCTTCTTTCTGAAAACGGATGATTTCGCCCGCGACCAGGCACGCTTCGTGAAGGCGGGTGTCGTCTTCCAGGAGGCGCCGCGCCATGAAGTCTATGGAACCGTCGCCGTCTTCCAGGATCTCTACGGCAATCTCTGGGACCTGATCGAGCCGGCGCCAGCCGACCCCTCGGTCTCCGCCAAAGTGACCGCTTGATTGCGCCCCGCTCGCCGTGCATAAGCCCTGACCGACGCGATCAGAAGATCGGGCCCTCCACCAGCCTGTTGAGGATTATTATGACTGAGTTCAAGCCGCTGGTTTTCTCCGGCGTTCAGCCGACCGGCAATCTCCATCTCGGAAACTACCTCGGTGCCATCAGAAAGTTCGTCGCGCTCCAGGAAAACAACGACTGCATCTACTGCGTCGTCGACCTGCATGCGCTGACGGCCCAGCTCGTCCACGAGGACATGGCGACCCAGATCCGCTCGATCACCGCGGCTTTCCTCGCCGCCGGCATCGACCCGAAGAAGCACATCGTCTTCAACCAGTCCCAGGTGCCGCAGCACGCGGAACTGGCCTGGATCTTCAACTGCGTCGCCCGCATCGGCTGGATGAACCGGATGACCCAGTTCAAGGACAAGGCCGGCAAGGACCGCGAGCAGGCCTCGCTCGGCCTCTATGCCTATCCGAGCCTGATGGCCGCAGACATCCTCGTCTACCGCGCGACCCATGTGCCTGTTGGTGAAGACCAGAAGCAGCATCTGGAGCTCGCCCGCGACATCGCCATGAAGTTCAACCTGGACTTCCATGACAAGATCAAGCCGACGGGCCTCGGCATCGACATCAAGGTCGGCGAAGAGCCGGTGCATGCCTATTTCCCGATGGTGGAGCCGTTGATCGATGGCCCGGCGCCCCGCGTCATGAGCCTCAAGGACGGCACCAAGAAGATGTCGAAGTCGGATCCATCAGACCTTTCGCGCATCAACCTGATGGACGATCAGGACGCCATCTCGAAGAAGATCCGCAAGGCGAAGACCGACCCGGATGCCTTGCCGAGCGAAGTCGATGGCCTCAAGGGTCGCCCTGAAGCCGACAACCTCGTCGGCATCTTCGCAGCGCTCGCGGACCGCTCCAAAGCGGATGTTCTTTCGGAGTTCGGCGGCCAGCAGTTCTCCGTCTTCAAGCCGGCACTGATCGATCTGGCGGTCGCGGCACTGGGCCCGATCAATGCCGAGATGCGTCGTCTCATGGAAGACCCCGGTCACATTGATGCGGTCCTCCGGGACGGCGGCGAGCGTGCCCGCACCCGCGCCGAAAAGACCATGAACGAAGTCCGCGACATCATCGGCTTCGTGCGATAAGGTCTCGGTCGCTGGCGGGTACGCCCGGAGCCCGCCAGCGTCACATGTTATCAGTCCGGCGGCGGGGTTCTCTATGGTTTCAACGCGTCTGTCACGTCTTGAAGGTCACCGCCGCAAGTTCATGGCGGTGATCGACAACACCCCGGAATGCTCGCGTGCGGTCCATTATGCCGGCCGCCGCGCCAAGAATTCCAATGGCGGACTGGTGCTGATCTATGTGATCCCGGAAGGTGATTTCCAGCAATGGCTGGGTGTCGAGGAGATCATGCGGGCAGAAGCCCGGGAAGAGGCCGAAGCCATCATGGCCAAGGCTGCCCAGACGGTACGCGATACCATCGGCATCGAGCCTGAGCTGATCATCCGCGAGGGAAGCGCCTATCCCGAGATCAATAGTCTGATCGAAGAAGACCGCGACATCGCGATCCTCGTTCTGGCCGCAGGCTCGACCAAGGACGGTCCGGGCCCTCTGGTCTCGATGATCGCCGGTCGGGCTGCCGCTTTCCCTATCCCGGTCACGGTCCTGCCGGATACGCTGACCAATGAAGAAATCGACGCGCTTTGCTAATTTGAGCATCCTGCCGATCACGTCTTGAAGATGGAGCCTGCAGGGTCTATTTTTGAAACATTCTAATCTTTAGCGGTGCACTCACCGCCCGGAGGCCAACATGTTCATCCAGACCGAAGCCACGCCGAACCCGGCGACCCTGAAATTCCTCCCCGGCAAGGTGGTCATGGAAACCGGCACCGCCGAATTCCGCGATGCCACCAGCGCGAGCGCTTCTCCGCTTGCGGCACGCATCTTCGCGATCCCGGGCGTTACCGGCGTCTTCTTTGGCTACGATTTCGTCACTGTCTCCAAGGACGGCCCCGAATGGCATCACCTGAAGCCGGCGATCCTCGGCACGATCATGGAGCATTTCATGAGCGGTGCCCCGGTCATGGGCACGGCCTCGACCTCAGCACAGAACGACAGCGATGAGGAATTCTTCGATGCCGGCGACGAGACGATCGTCGCGACCATCAAGGAACTGCTCGAGACCCGCGTCCGCCCCGCCGTCGCCCAGGATGGCGGCGACATCACCTTCCGCGGTTTCAAGGACGGCAAGGTCTTCCTCAACATGAAGGGTTCCTGCGCTGGCTGCCCGTCCTCGACGGCAACCCTGAAGCATGGCGTGCAGAACCTGCTGCGCCACTTCGTTCCGGAAGTGCAGGAAGTCGAAGCGGTCTGATTTGACCGGACTGGAGACGACATGATCGTTCTTGCGATCGACACGGCGGGTGTGGACTGCGCAGCCGCCGTTTTTGATTCTGATGCCGGCACCATTCTCGGTCGCGTTAGCGAAACAATCGGCCGTGGCCATGCCGAACGGCTAATGGCGATGATCGACGAGGCGCTCGCCGAAGCCGGGCTGACGCTCGGCGATATCGAGCGCATTGGCGTGACCGTCGGACCCGGCTCTTTCACCGGCATCCGTGTCGGTGTTGCCGCAGCCCGTGGCCTGGCTCTCGCGCTCGGCGTGGAATGCGTCGGCGTCTCGACACTCGAAGTGCTGGCGCAGACCGCATCCGAACCGGAAAAGCCCGTGCTGGCCGCGATCAACGCCCATCGCGATCAGGTATATGCCCAGAGCTTCGAACACGGTGCGCCGCAGGGTGAGCCACTGCTGCTGGAGCTCGACGACTATCTCGCCCGAGCTGCCATTCCGGGCACGGTGCTCGTCGGTTCGGCCTCGGCTCTCGCCGCCGACCACGAGGCTGAAACCGCCCCCGATCACTATCCGATCGAGATCGTCGCGCGCATTTCAGCAACGGCGAAAGCTCAGGGCAAGCCGAAGCCGCTTTATCTGCGCGGACCGGATGCGAAACCGCAGACGGGATTTGCCGTATCGAGAGCCTGACATGCGCGACAGCCTGTTCTACCGCCAGCCCGAATTCGAAATCGTGCCCATGACCTCCGAACACTGCCGTGCAGTGGCCGAGTTGCATGCCCAGCGCTTCCCCCGCGCCTGGGGCGATGGCGAGTTCCTCAGCCTGCTCCTCCAGCCCAACAGCTTCGGCTTTGCTGCCTGGCAGACCAATACGCTGGTCTTCAAGGCGCCGTTGGCCGGCTTTGTCCTCTCCCGCGAAGTGGCCGGCGAGGCGGAGATCCTGACGATTGCCGTCGGCGACAAGGTCGCCCGCTTCGGCCTCGGCTGGCGCCTCATGCAGGCGGCTCTGCGCGAGGCGAAGGCGAGGGGCGGTGAATCCATGTTCCTCGAGGTCGATGACGGCAACCACGCAGCCCTTGGCCTCTACCGCAAGCTCGGCTTCGAGAAGGCCGGCGAGCGTCCGGCCTATTACACCGACGAAAACGGCCGCCGGTCCTCTGCGCTTGTCATGCGCCGTGATCTTCGCTAACCGGTCGGTTGGACGAACCGACCTTCTGCGGATATGCTGACACCATGAATGACGCCCTGAAATCGTTGGAAGCGCTGTGTGCCGAGCGGGGCATGCGCATGACCGAGCAGCGCCGCGTCATCGCTCGCATCCTCGAAGAATCCGACGATCACCCGGATGTCGAGGAGCTCTATCGTCGCTCCTCCAAGATCGACGCCAAAATCTCGATCTCGACGGTCTACCGCACCGTCAAACTCTTCGAAGACGCCGGCATCATCGAGCGGCACGATTTCCGCGATGGACGCTCGCGCTACGAGACTGTGCCGGAAGAACACCACGATCACCTGATCGACCTGAAGACCGGGACCGTCGTCGAATTCCACTCTCCGGAAATCGAAGCGCTCCAGGAGCGCATTGCCCGCGAACACGGCTTCCGCCTCGTCGGTCACCGTCTTGAGCTCTATGGCATTCCGCTGTCGAAAGACGAGAAGTGAGCCAATGCCCGCCATGCCAGTGAGGCCCGCGTGATCAACTGGCTGAGGGTCGGGCTCTATCTGATCGTACTGCTCGTGGTCTCTGGCCTGCTGATCCCGGTCCAGCTTTTGGCACTGCGCTTCGACTGGCCGCTTCGCCGGCGTTTGCCGCACCACTGGCATCGTCTGGCCCTCTGGTTCCTCGGCATCCGCGTCCATGTCCACGGCGCGCTCGACACCCGCCGTCCGCTGATGATCGCCGCCAATCACGCCTCCTGGAAAGATATTCTCGTCCTCGGTTCCCTCGCCGACGTCACCTTCATCGCCAAGACCGAGGTCGCTTCCTGGCCCGTCTTCGGCTTCCTGGCAAGGTTGCAGAAAACTATCTTCGTCGTGCGGGAAGAAAAGCGCCGAACCGGTGACCAGGTCAACGAGATCGCGGCCCGCATGGCCGATGGCGAAATCGTCGTGCTCTTCCCGGAAGGTACGACCTCCGATGGCAATCGTATTCTTGGCATTAAGTCCTCGCTCTTTGGGGCGGCCGCAGCCGCCCTGCCACCCGAAGACGACGCGGTGGTACATGTCCAGCCGGTCGCGATCGCCTATACCCGCGTTCAGGGCATGCCCATGGGCCGCTATCATCGGCCGATCGCTGGCTGGCCAGGCGACATCGGCCTGGTGGAGCATCTGCTCGGCGTCCTGCGTGCAGGGGCCATCGATGTCGATGTCACCTTTGGAGAGACGGTGGAGTTCAAAAAGGGCGACAGCCGCAAGACTCTTGCCACCCATATTGAGGAGCAGTTGCGCTCGATGCTGCTCGCCCATCTGCGCGGCCGTCACGGTCGCTGAGCCCTACAGACAATTTTTCGGTTTAATCGCGGCCCGAAAACCACTAAATAGCGCGCCATGACCCAGGAAACCGCGACCCTCTCCGAAACCCCGGCGCCGGCCGCCAACACGCGCAAGGTCTTCATCAAGACCTATGGCTGCCAGATGAACGTCTATGACAGCGGCCGCATGGCCGATGCCCTGGCGGCGGATGGCTATTCCCCGACCGAGGTCATGGAAGAGGCCGATCTCGTCCTCTTGAACACTTGCCATATCCGTGAGAAGGCCGCCGAAAAGGTCTATTCGGCGCTCGGCCGCTTGCGTGAGCACAAGAAGGTGCGTGCGGCGGAAGGCAAGGAATTCATGATCGGCGTCGCCGGCTGTGTGGCACAGGCCGAGGGCGAGGAGATTTCCCGTCGAGAGCCGGCCGTTGACGTCGTCATTGGCCCGCAGACCTATCACCGTCTGCCGCAGGCGCTGCACAAGGCCCGCGCCGGCGAGCGCGTGGTCGATACCGAATATGCGCTGGAAGACAAGTTCGAGCATCTGCCGGACCCGACCAAGGTCGTTGGCAAGCCGCGCTCGGTCACGGCATTCCTCACCGTTCAGGAAGGCTGCGACAAGTTCTGCACCTTCTGCGTCGTGCCCTATACCCGTGGCTCGGAAGTCTCCCGCCCGCTCTCCCAATTGCTGACCGAAGCCCGTCGCCTCGTCGATTCAGGCGTGCGCGAACTGACACTGCTCGGCCAGAACGTCAATGCCTGGCATGGCGAGGATGGAGAGGGCAGGGCGATCGGTCTCGGTGACCTCCTCTACAAGCTGGCGGAAATCCCCGGTCTCGCCCGTTTGCGCTACACCACCAGCCACCCGCGCGACATGGATGACCGTCTGATCGAGGCACATCGCGACCTGCGCATGCTGATGCCCTATCTGCATCTGCCGGTGCAGTCCGGCTCCGACCGGATCCTCAAGGCCATGAACCGGCGCCACAAGGCCTCCGAATACGTCGTCCTGATTGAGCGCATCCGCTCTGTCCGTCCAGACATCGCGCTTTCGGGCGATTTCATCGTCGGTTTCCCGGGCGAGACGGATCAGGACTTCGAGGACACAATGAATCTCGTTCGCGAAGTGAACTACGCGCAGGCTTATTCGTTCAAGTATTCGACACGTCCCGGCACACCCGGCGCCGACCTGCCCGATCACGTGGCCGAGGATGTGAAGACGGAACGCCTGGCACGGCTGCAGGCGTTGCTGCTCGACCAGCAGCAAGCCTTCATGCAGTCGATGATCGGCAAGACCATCGATCTGCTTCTGGAGAAGCCGGGCCGTATGCCGGGACAGCTCATCGGCCGTTCGCCCTGGCTGCAGTCTGTGAATGTTGATGCAAAGTCATCGCAAATCGGTGACATTATACAGGTACGAATCACCGCAGCCGGCCCAAACAGCTTGTTTGCCGAGGTGGCAGAGGGTTAGAGTGAGGGCCTGAACCTGATCGAACAGGAGCCTGATCGCTTGAACGCAACAGAAGTGGTTTCTTCACCCTCGCGCAATGTCCGCACAACTGCGACCGACGCCAATCACTTCATCTTGACGTTCGAGAACAACCGGCTTGCGAGCGAGCTCTTCGGTCAATTCGACCAACATCTGAAACTTCTCGAGCAGCGCCTTCAGATCGAAGCCCGCGCCCGTGGCAATTCTGTCGCCATCACGGGCGAGTTGCAGGCCACCAACCAGGCCCGACGCGCACTCGATTTCCTCTATGCCCGCCTGCAGAGCGGCGTCTCGGTCGACGCTTCGGATGTCGAAGGGGCAATCCGCATGGCGGTGGCCGCCGACGATCAGCTTTCTCTTCCGACGATGGAGCGCAAAGCCAAGCTCTCGATGGCGCAGATCTCCACGCGCAAGAAGACGATTGCCGCCCGTACCCCGACCCAGGACGCCTACATGCGCGCGCTCGAACGATCGGAAATGGTCTTCGGCGTTGGTCCTGCCGGCACCGGCAAGACCTATCTCGCCGTTGCCCATGCGGCCCAGTTGCTGGAGCGCGGCGTTGTCGATCGCATTGTCCTGACCCGTCCGGCCGTCGAAGCTGGCGAGCGTCTCGGCTTCCTGCCCGGCGACATGAAGGAAAAGGTCGATCCGTATCTACGCCCGCTCTATGACGCGCTCTACGACATGATCCCCGGCGACAAGGTCGAGCGCGCCATCACCGCTGGCGTCATTGAAATTGCCCCGCTCGCCTTCATGCGCGGACGGACGCTGGCCAATGCCGCGATCATCCTCGACGAGGCGCAGAACACCACCTCGATGCAGATGAAGATGTTCCTCACCCGTCTCGGCGAGAACGGCCGCATGATCATCACCGGCGACCCGAGCCAGGTCGATCTGCCGCGCGGCGTGACGTCAGGTCTCGTCGAGGCCTTGCAGGTGCTGAAGGGCGTGGAGGGCGTATCGGTGGTCCGCTTCAAGGATACGGATGTGGTGCGCCACCCGCTTGTCGGCCGCATCGTGCAGGCCTATGACGCCAAGTACAAGGTACAGGACGAGAGCGAGCAGAGCGAGCACTAAGCCCGCTCTGCGATCAAACTATGACCAAGTTGGATATACAGATTGCCGTCGAGGCCGAGGGTTGGGCAGACGAGACCGCGTTGGAGGCTTTGGCCCTTCGCGTTCTCGGTACTGCTGAAAACCATCTCGCTGCAAAAGAACGTCAGCCCTTTCCGAAGCAGCCGACAGAGGTTTCGCTCGTCTTCGGCGACGACGAAATGATCCGCGAGATCAATGCGGAATGGCGCAACAAGGACAAGCCGACCAATGTCCTGTCCTTTCCCGCTTTCCCGGTGACCCCCGGCAAGATGCCGGGTCCGATGCTCGGCGATATCATCATCGCCCGGGAGACAGTCGAGCGTGAGGCAGTCGATCTCGAAAAGAGTTTCGAGGATCATTTGACCCACTTGATGGTTCACGGATTCCTGCATCTCTTCGGCTACGACCATATCGAGGCCGATGACGCCGAAAAAATGGAAGCGCTGGAGACTCGCATTCTGGCGGAACTTGGCCTATCTGACCCCTATGCGGGGCAGGACCCCATCTGATAGTTTGGAACAATGACCGATTTTGCGACGAAAACGGCCCCCGAGGCCAAAGAAAGCAACGAAGGATCGTCTTCGGACGAGGGCAGTAGTCCTACCCGAGCGGAAAGCTCGGCACGCCAACATCCTTCCTTCTGGGCCCGTCTGGGCCGAATACTGAAGCCGTCCTCCACCACGACCCTGCGCGAAGACCTGACGGTCGCCCTGAGCGCCGATGCCAGCCTCGGAGAGGCTTTCACGCCCGAAGAGCGGGCGATGCTCAACAACATTCTCCGCTTCCGCGAAGTGCGCGTTGAAGACATCATGGTCCCGCGTGTCGATATCGAAGCGGTCGATCAGAGTGTGACCATTGGCGAGTTGATGACCATCTTCGACGTTTCCGGTCGCTCGCGCATGCCCGTCTATGCCGACACGCTGGACGATCCGCGCGGCATGGTCCACATCCGTGACCTGCTGTCCTACGTCACCAAGCAGGCCCGCAGTCGCCGGCGTGTGACGGCCAAGGCCACCACCGGAGCGAACGGTGGCGAGAAGGCTGAAAAGGCCGAAAAGGTCGAGAAGTCTGCCAAGCCGAAGATCGACTTTGATCTGGCCCGCATCGACCTCAGCAAGACGGTCGCCGAAGCCGGCATCATCCGCTCGATCCTTTTCGTGCCGCCCTCGATGCTCGCCTCCGACCTAATGAGCCGCATGCAAGCAGCGCGCACCCAGATGGCGCTCGTGATCGACGAATATGGTGGCACCGACGGTCTCGTCAGCCACGAGGACATCGTCGAAATGGTCATCGGCGACATCGATGACGAACATGACGACGAAGAAGTCATGTTCAGCCGTGTTTCCGACGACGTTATTATCGCCGACGCCCGCGTCGAACTCGAAGAGATCGCCGAAGCGATCGGCCCGGATTTCGACATTGCCGACCGGATCGAAGACGTCGACACGCTGGGTGGTCTGATCTTCTCGGCGCTTGGACGCATCCCGGCGCGTGGCGAAGTTGTCCAGGCTCTGCCCGGCTTCGAATTCCACATTCTGGATGCAGATCCACGTCGCATCAAGCGCGTCCGGATCGGCCGCAAGCGGGCCGGCGCCCGCCGTCGCTCGACCGCCAAGGGTGATGTCGAGGCGCGTGCTGACGAGGCTGCCGAGACGAAGACCCCGAACGCCACAGCCGTCTCCGCGGGTGAGGCTGCACCGAAGCCACGGACAAGGGCCGCCGCCAAGCCCCGCGCGCCAAAGGTCGAAACGCCACCTGCAGCCGAGACCGTCCCGGAAGGCACCGTGGCCGAGATGGAAAACGCCGAGCGCACGTCAGTCTGACGGTCGCCACACTCCGCAGCGAAAACCGCGACAGGGCCTCCGTTTTTTGGGAGACTGCCCGCGATTGATTCGGGGCAGAAGGGGTGGACATGCAGGCTTTGGCAGCGAGGATCCTGCTCATGTGGGGTCTCAGGCGGGCAGGGCTCGCGGTGCTCGCAGGCGCAATCGGGGCGCTCGCCCTGCCGCCCTTCGACATCTTCGCATCGATGTTCATCTCCTTCACGCTGCTGGTCTGGCTGCTGGACGGTGCGACCGGCAATGCCGATACGGGCAGGGCAGGGCTGTCGTCCTCCTTCTGGACGGGCTGGCTCTTTGGCCTAGGGTATTTTGTCTGTGGCCTCTGGTGGCTCGGAAACGCTCTGCTTCTGGAAGCGGACGAATTCGCCTGGGCAATCCCGCTTGCGGTTCTCGGCCTGCCCGCCGTGCTCGCCATCTTCTATGGACTGGCCACGGTGCTTGCACGTCTCGTCTGGTCGGATGGGATGGGCCGCATAGCAGCACTTGCTGCCGCCTTCGGCTTTGCCGAGTGGCTCCGCAGCTTCGTCGCGACCGGTTTCCCCTGGAATGCGATCGGCTATGCCGCCATGCCCGTCCCCCTGATGATGCAGTCGAGCCATGTGCTCGGCGTCCTCGCCATCACGCCGCTGGCCGTCTTTGTCTTTGCGGCTCCGGCACTCCTCGGCACGCGTCGCGGGGCGTGGCCCGGTTTGCTGCTGGCCGCGAGCCTTCTCAGCGCTCATCTGGGCTATGGCGCCTACCGCCTGTATGTCGCGCCGGTGGCTCCGACGGACAAGACACTCACTGTCCGCCTCGTGCAGCCATCGATCGATCAGTCGCAAAAGATGGAGAACACCGACCGCATTGGCATCTTCGAGAAGCACTTGGCGCTGACGGCAGCAGCACCGGAGGAAGGCAAGCCCCGGCCGGATGTGATCGTCTGGCCGGAAACCTCGGTCCCCTTCATCCTGACGGAAAACCCTGATGCTCTGGCGCGCATTGGCGATGTGCTCGAGGAAGGGCAGATCCTGCTGACTGGCGCCGTTCGGGCCGAAGAGCGGGGCGCGGGCCAGATGCCGCTCTACTACAATTCCGTCTACATGATCGACGACAAGGGCCAGATCCTCGCCGCAAGCGACAAGGTCCATCTCACGCCCTTCGGCGAATACGTGCCCTATGAGGGGCTGTTGCGGGAATTCGGGATCGAGGAGCTGATAAGCCTGCCCGGCGGCTTCACCGCAGCATCCAGCCGCACGCCACTGACGCTTCCCTCCGGCATCGGGCTCTATCCGTTGATCTGCTACGAGGCGATCTTTCCGGCGGAAATTGCCCCTGATCTCGCCGGCGCCAGTGTCATCTTGAACGTCACCAATGACGCCTGGTTCGGCGCAACCCCGGGCCCATACCAGCACTTCCTTCAGGCCCGTTTGCGCGCCGTGGAGACTGGCGTGCCGCTGATCCGGGTAGCCAATAACGGCATTTCCGCTGTGATCGACCCCTATGGACGTGTCATTGAGGGACTTTCTCTTGATGCCGTCGGAGCCGCAGATTCAACCTTCGGTATAGAATCTGTTCCGGAAAAAAACATCCACAACCACAATTTAAACTTTTGGTTGGTGCTGGTGTTCATGAGCCTTCTGGCTGTAGTTTCTAGTCTGGGTTTTATTAGGCGGACGAATTGACCAAAAACCCCTAAAATTGCATAGTGGATCAGACCGATAATCTGCAAGTATGCTGAAAGATGATCGATGGCGAGCACAACGTCTCGTTATGGTTTGGCGGGCAAGGGGTTATGGTCGCAACGCCAACAATTTTGTCAGGACGACATTAATGATCGAGAACAAGAAGAAGCCGAACCCGATTGACATCCATGTCGGAAGCCGGATTCGCCTTCGTCGTACGATGCTGGGCATGAGCCAGGAGAAGCTTGGTGAAAGCCTCGGGATCACCTTTCAGCAGATCCAGAAGTATGAAAAGGGTACCAACCGCGTTGGTGCGAGCCGCCTTCAGAACATCTCCAACATTCTGACTGTGCCGGTTTCCTTCTTCTTCGAAGATGCGCCGGGCGAGCAGCCGTCGGGTGCGGGCATGGCAGAAGCCTCCAGCTCGAATTACGTTGTCGACTTCCTGTCGTCTTCCGAAGGCCTGCAGCTCAACCGCGCCTTTGTAAAGATTGGCGACGCCAAGGTCCGTCGCAAGATCGTTGACCTCGTCAAGGCGCTGGCGGCTGAAGCAGACAGCGAGTGAGCTGGATGCACTCCTGACAAAGAGAGCGGCCGCAGGGCCGCTTTTTTTGTGCCCGCGGAAGGAAAAATTTACTCACATAAAGATATATTTATGTGGTTGTGTCCTTGTCATCGGGTTTCGAACTGAGTAACGATGCCCGCCATCCATACTTTGAGGGGAATCCCGATGCGTGCGAATTATCTTTTCACAAGCGAATCCGTATCCGAAGGTCATCCGGACAAGGTTTGTGACCGAATCTCCGACGAAATCGTCGATCTCGTTTACCGCGAAGCCGCCAAGACTGGTGTCGATCCCTGGACCGTACGCATCGCCTGCGAAACGCTTGCTACCACCAACCGTGTCGTCATTGCCGGTGAAGTCCGTCTTCCGCCGAGCCTGATGAAGACCGACAAGAATGGCAACGAGGTCATCAACCCCGCGAAGTTCAAGTCCGCCGCACGCAAGGCGATCCGCGACATCGGCTATGAGCAGGACGGTTTCCACTGGAAGACGGCCAAGATCGATGTGCTCCTGCATTCGCAGTCGGCCCACATCGCCCAGGGCGTCGACAAGGCGGCCGACAGTTCCAACAGCGAAGGCGCTGGCGACCAGGGCATCATGTTCGGTTACGCCTGCAAGGAAACGCCGGACCTGATGCCGGCCCCGATCTATTATTCACACAAGATCCTGCAGACGCTCTCTGCCGCCCGCAAGAAGGGCGAGGGCGATGTCGGCAAGCTCGGCCCCGACGCCAAGAGCCAGGTCACCGTCCGTTACGTTGACGGCAAGCCTGCCGAAGCAACGTCGATCGTTCTCTCCACCCAGCACCTCGACGAGAGCTGGGACTCCAAGAAGGTTCGCGAGGTCGTCGAGCCCTATATCCAGGAAGCACTGGGCGACCTGAAAATTGCCGACGATTGCGCGTGGTATATCAACCCGACCGGCAAGTTCGTCATCGGCGGCCCGGATGGTGACGCCGGCCTCACCGGCCGCAAGATCATCGTCGACACCTATGGCGGTGCAGCCCCCCATGGCGGTGGCGCCTTCTCCGGCAAGGACACGACCAAGGTCGACCGCTCGGCCGCTTACGCTGCCCGCTACCTCGCAAAGAACGTCGTCGCTGCCGGTCTGGCTGACCGCTGCACGATCCAGATCTCCTATGCCATCGGCATTGCCCAGCCGCTGTCGATCTATGTCGACCTGCATGGCACCGGCAAGGTGACCGAGGACGAGGTCGAAGCCGGCATCCGCAAGGTCATGGACTTGTCCCCATCGGGCATCCGCCGCCATCTTGACCTGAACAAGCCGATCTATGCTAAGACGTCGGCCTACGGCCATTTCGGCCGCAAGGCTGGCCGTGATGGTTCCTTCTCCTGGGAGAAGCTGGACCTGGTCAAGCCGCTCAAGGATGCGATCAAGGCTTGATCTGAATGACGGAACAGGAACGCAGGACGAGGTCGACCGAAGCTTTCTTCGGTCGACGCAAGGGCAAGCCGTTGCGCGAGCAACAGGTCGAGCGCATGGAAACCGTCCTGCCGGAGCTGAAGGTCGACCTGGCGTCGCCGGTGCCGGGTGATCTCAGGTCGCTTTTCCCTATTCCCGTCGACAAGATCCGTCTCGAAATCGGCTTCGGGGGCGGTGAGCATCTGGTTCACCGGGCCCGGAACAATCCGACGACCGGCTTTATCGGTGTCGAACCCTTCGTCAATTCCATGGCAAAACTACTCGCGGTCGTCGAGGCCGAGGGTCTGAAGAACATTAGCGTCTATGATGATGACGCGACCCAATTGCTGGACTGGTTGCCGGAAGGCCAGATCGACCAGATCGATCTTCTCTACGCTGATCCCTGGCCCAAGAAAAAGCACTGGAAGCGACGTTTCGTCTCGCAAGTGAATCTGCAGCGCTTCCACAAGGTCCTGAAGCCGGAAGGCACCTTCTGCTTCGCCTCCGACATCGACACCTACGTCAACTGGACGCTGCAACACTGCCGCGATCATGGTGGTTTTGAGTGGCTGGCCCGCAATGCGAGCGATTGGCTCACGCCCTATGAGGGCTGGCCGGGGACACGCTATGAAGCCAAGGCTCGGCGTGAAGGCCGGTCATCGGCCTATCTCACATTTCAAAAGCGCTGATTCGCATCTCTGTGAGATGGCGGCTCGCTGCACTTGTTAGTGCAGCGAAACGGTCTTGAGGTCGTCTTCTGCTGCCTTGAAGAAGGTGCTGGACCTGTTGTCGGTGAGCAGGATCGGCGTACCGTCCGCGGCAAACAGCGCCCAGAGATCCAGCGTTGGATCGATTTCCGGGGCCTCCGGAAAGCAGCGGGACACGTCGTCCGATTTCATCTTCCTGATATAGCCCACTTCGCCGGCGCCGAGATGCGCCAGTTCGGATTTCGTCAGGCGGGATGAGGCTTCTTTGAGTAACATTCCGATCCTCCGCGAATGAGGGAGAGGCGGCAGAACATTGCCGCGAACTTCATTCTGCGGTGGAGATGTTAATTTTCCTTACCAGATGCACGGGATCATGGCGGATGATCTCGATTGCCAGAAGACCGTTTCTCAGCGAAGCCCCGGTCACCTCCATGCCGTCTTCGATGGCAAAGACCCGCTGGAACTGACGTGAGGCAATGCCGCGGAAGAGATAGTCTGCCTCCTCGCGTTCGGCCTGCTTGCCACGAATCACGAGCTGACTGGCCTCCACGCTGACATCGAGTTCGTCCTCTGCGAAGCCTGCCACGGCGAGCGTCACGCGCAGCCGTTCGCTGCCTTTCTGCGGCGGCAGTCGCTCGATGTCATAGGGCGGGTAGCCATCGCTACCCCGTGGGCGCCGAAAGGCGCTACCGTCGCCGGTGTCGAAGGTGATGATGAAGGCTTCGGATGGCAGTCTGTTGCGCGTCATTTCATTCCCTTGTGCAGCCCTCAAGGACTGTCGTCGTCTGCCAAATATGGGAAATCGCACGGCCCTCGACAAGCACTGTCTTGCTTGACAAAAGCGAACCCGCGTTCCAAGCCTCGGCCTTTCGACTTTAGGATTGCTCCATGACAGAACCCCGCAAGATCATCATCGATACCGACCCCGGTCAGGACGATGCCGCCGCCCTCATGCTCGCCTTTGCGAGCCCGGATGAACTCGACCTGCTTGGCATCACCACGGTCGCCGGCAACGTGCCCCTCACGATGACGAGCCGCAATGCCCGTATCGTCTGCGAGCTCTGCGGCGAGACCGACCGGCGCGTCTTCGAAGGGGCTGATCGGCCCATGGTACGCCCGCTCGTCACAGCCGAACACGTCCATGGCAAGACCGGACTTGATGGTGCGGTTCTCCCCGAACCGACAATGGCCGTCCAGAGCCAGCACGCCGTGGACTTCATCATCGAGACGGTCCGCAACGAGCCGGCAGGCACCGTCACGCTCTGCACGCTCGGCCCGCTGACGAATATCGGCCTTGCGCTTCAGAAGGCGCCGGACATCGCCCCGCGCGTCAAGGAACTGGTGATGATGGGTGGTGGCTTCTCCGAGGGGGGCAACATCACGCCGGCCGCCGAATTCAACATCTATGTCGATCCGCATGCCGCCGCTGCCGTCCTCGGCTCGGGCATCCCGGTCACCATCATGCCGCTCGATGTCACCCACCAGCTGATGACCACCAAGGCCCGCGTTGCGCGCATGGCGGCGCTCGGCACAAAGCCGGCCAAGGTCATGGTCGAGTGGCTGGAATTCTTCGAGCGCTTCGACGAGGAGAAATACGGCTCGGATGGCGGGCCGCTGCATGATCCGACGGTGGTTGCCTACCTTCTGAAGCCGGAACTCTTCAGCGGACGTCATTGCAATGTCGAAATCGAGCTTCAGTCCGAGCTGACGGTCGGCATGACCGTTGTCGACTGGTGGCGCGTCTCCGGCCGCACGCCGAATGCGACCTTCATGCGCAGCGTCGATGCCGACGGCTTCTTCGATCTGTTGATCGAGCGCTTTGCCCGCCTTTGATCAAACGAATAAGGGCGCTGCCTCGGCAGCGCCCTTTGATTTGGATTTGGACTTGGGCTCTGAACCTCAGAACTCTTCCCAATTGTCCGCACTTGCCGCAGCGCCGCCTGCCGCCGCCATCTTGCGAGGGGCCGGCGTATAGACCGGTGCTCTGGGGCTTGCAGCCGTTGAGGTTGCGGGGCTTCGCATCGTTTCCGCCGCAGCGCGCAGGGCCGCAACTGGCGCAGCAGCGCCGGTTACCTGGAACTTCGCCACCAGGCCGCGCAGCGTATCGGACTCGTTGCGCAGCGCCATGCTGGCCGCCGTCGTCTCTTCCACCATCGCAGCGTTCTGCTGGGTCACCTGGTCCATCTGGTTGACCGCAGCATTGACCTCCTTGAGGCCGGAGGCCTGTTCGCTGGCCGAAGCGGAGATCTGACGGATGAGGCCGTTGATCTGCATGACTTGCTGGGCGATCTTCTCGAGCGTCTGCCCGGCCTCGCCGACAAGCTCGACGCCATCCTTGACCTGGGCGGCCGAGGCATTGATCAGCGCCTTGATCTCCTTGGCGGCCGTTGCCGACCGCTGGGCGAGTTCACGAACTTCCTGCGCGACGACGGCAAAGCCCTTGCCGGCTTCCCCGGCGCGGGCCGCTTCCACGCCCGCATTGAGCGCGAGCAGGTTGGTCTGGAAGGCGATCTCGTCGATGACACCGATGATGCGGGAGATTTCCTGCGACGACTGCTCGATGCCATGCATCGAGGCAACTGCTTTCTGTACTACCTCGCCAGACTTTTCGGCATCCTTCACTGCAACCGAAACGGTGTTTGCCGCTGTCCCTGCATTGTCGGCGCTCGAATTGACCTGTTCGGTCAGCTCGTTCAGAGCCGCCGCCGTCTCCTCAAGGCTCGCCGCCTGCTGCTCGGTTCGCTTGGAAAGGTCTGCAGCGCTTTCGGAGATCTCGCTGGTGCCGGCGGCAATGTTGACCACGCTGCCGTTCACAGAGGCGAGCGCCTGTTCGAGGCTTGTCACGGCATCGTTGAAGTCGCGCTTCAGGGCGGCATACTCGCCCGGGAATTCGTCGGCGATCCGATAGGTGAGATTGCCCTGAGAGAGCTGCGCGAGACCGCTTCCGAGCGCGGTCACGACATGCTGTTGCACCGAAGCGGATCGAGTGCGTTCGTCTTCGTTGCGACGGCGCTCGCCTTCAGCGGCCTTGCGCTGTGCATCGGCTTCGGCGGCAAGCATGTTGCTTTCGGCGAGCTTGTGGCGGAAGCCGTCGAGCGCCTTGGCGACAAGACCGATCTCATCCTGGCGATCTTGGTTTGAGACGTCACTGGCGTAGTCGCCCTTGGTCATGCGTTCGACGTCGCCGACCAGCCCGTGCAGCGGGCGCTGGGCGATCGAACGCACTGCAAGGAACAGCGCCAGCATCACGGCTGCAAGTACGATCAGGCCGCCAATGATCATCATCATGGTCTGTGCCTCGATCGGTGCGTTGATCGCAGCATGCGGAATGTCGATGATCACCGCCCAGGTGGCGTTCACGCCGGGAACGGCAAAGGGGTAGAGCAGGCGGTCGTAGCCTTCGCCGCTTGCGTCGGAAAGATTTGGTACGAGGCTGCCGGTTCCGTTCGACAGCGAAGTCTTGAGGGCGTCGGCCCCTTCGGCTTCGTATGACTTCATCAGAAGCTCGTCAGTCGGGGCCACGAGCCACTGCGCGCCTTGCGCCACGAGCAGCACACGCCCGGTTTCAAATGGCTTCAACGCCTTGAGCTTCTCGGAGAGCGAAAGCAGGGACATGTCGACGCCCGTCACGCCGAGCAGCTTGCCGCCGGAATAGACCGGATAGGCAATCGAGCTCATCGTCGTCGGAACGTCGGTGCCTTCGGCGAGATAGGGTGCGGTGATCGCGCCTTTGCCGCTCTTGGCAGCGAGTGCGTACCATTCTGCCGGATAGTCCGCGCGGAAGGTGGAGAACTGGATGTCGCCATTACGATCTTTCGACCAATAGGGCGTAAAGTCACCGTCGTCATTGGCGGAGAGCTCAAGCTTGCCCTTGATTTCATCCTTCTGACCGTCGATGGCGCGGGGTTCCTCCGCCATCCAGCTTCCGAAGGCGAATGGGTTCTGCTCAAGGTTGGCCTTGAGGATGTTCGTGATCCCCTGGCGGTCGAGCGATTTTCCTTCGTGGCCGCGACCGATGACGCCGGACATGGTGCGCGCCGCACTTGCCAGTTCGCCGATGTCCCCGGCGATCTCGCGGGCGATGGATTTGGCCTCGGCATTGGCCTGTTCCATTGTCAGGGAATGAACCCGATCACGGGTCTGAGAAATCAGAACGAGATTGGAAAGGAAAAGCACAAGTCCGATGGCAACGCCGGTGACGACCAGAAGTTTGGCGGCGATCGAACGGGTAAAGAAGGCGAACATGGGAGCCTCGAAAACTGAGGATCAGGACGCAGGGACATTCGTTCCGCGCTGTCATGGCGCGGCCGGGCACGCTTTCGCATACCCCGATCGCGACCGATGCTATGTTCCATTGCTTAACGGGCAATAAATCAGACTTAAGCGGCCTGATTAAGTATCAAAGCGAGGCCGTCACATCGGCGGCCACGGGGATCGACGGCTGGGCGCCGGCCTTGAGGCAGGCAAGCGATCCGGCGACGGCGGCGCGGCGCAGTGCATCGCCGAAAGCAAGACCAGCATCCAGGCTCGCGGCAAGATAGCCGCAGAAGGTATCTCCTGCGCCGACGGTATCGACCGGCACGATCTTCAGGCCCTTGGTCCGGTGCAGAGTACCACCTTCGGCAGCAATCACGCCATCGGCGCCGAGGGTGACGATCAGGATCTGACCGGTCTTGCCATGCATGTCGAGGAGGATCTGCTCCCGCTCTTCGCCTGTCAGGTTTTCACGGCCGACCAGCCGTTCGAATTCGGTCTCGTTGGCGATGACGATATCCGCAAGCGCCGCCAGGTCTTCTGTCTCCGGGATGAGGGGTGCGATGTTCAGCACCGTCCGGACGCCCCGGGCTTTCGCGCTCTTCAGCGCAGCCTCGACGGAGCCTGCCGGCACCTCCTGCTGCACCATCAGGATATCGCCGTCCTGCATACCCTCTACAGCGCTCTCGGCCTGCGCAGCGCTGACGGTGCCATTGGCGGCGGGCACGACGGCGATCATGTTCTCGCCGTCGCCACCCACCAGGATAAGCGCGGTACCGGTCGGGCCATCGACGCGGGCAACGGCCGAAAGGTTTGCGCCTGCCTTGTCGAGAAGATCAAGCGCCGGGCCTGCGAACTCGTCGCGCCCAACGGCACCGACCATGCGCACCTCGGCCCCGGCGCGCCGGGCTGCCAGCGCCTGATTTGCACCCTTGCCGCCCGCTGCCGTTGCAAATCCCGTCCCGGCGACCGTTTCACCCGGCTTTGGCAGCCTGGGCGTGGTGGCAACGAGGTCCATGTTGATGGAGCCGAAGACGGTGATCATGAGCGCGGTGCCTCCCTGAATGCTCTAGGCTGTCGCGCTCTTTTGGACCGGGTCTCAGTCCTCGTCAACAACCCTGAGCTTGAGTAGACCCGTGCGGCTCTCGACGGCGCGGCTGGGCGCATCGTCGCCATCCTCTCGTCCGCCGGGTGTTTCGAATTCCATGGCTTCGATCTTGGCGCCGCGTTTTGCCAGCTTGTCCGAGGAGGTGATGATCATCTCGACATCCTTCTGGGCCGCGAGGAAATGGCTCTGAAGCTTTCGCGTCCGGTCGTCCAGACGTCCAAGGTCCTCCATCAATCGGATGACTTCGCCCTGGATCAGGTGCGCCTGTTCACGCATGCGCTGGTCCTTCAGTACGGCCTGAATCACCTGGATGGACAGCATCAGCAGCGATGGCGACACGATCACCACCTTCTGCCGGTGCGCTTTCTGCACAACGCCTTCGAAGTTCTCGTGGATCTCAGCGAAGATCGATTCCGACGGCACGAACAGGAAGGCCATATCCTGGGTCTCGCCGGGGATCAGGTACTTCTCCGAGATGTCGCGGATATGCACCTCCATATCCCGGCGGAACTGCTGCGAGGCAGCCTTCTTCTGTTCCGGATTTTCCGTCTCCCGGATCACGTTCCAGGCTTCGAGTGGGAACTTCGCATCCACCACCAGTGGCGGCGAATTGTTCGGCATCCGGATGGTGCAGTCGGGACGCGAGCCGTTGGAAAGTGTCGTCTGGAACGCATAGGCGCCCATCGGCAGTCCGTCGGCGACGATCGTCTCCATGCGCGACTGGCCGAAGGCGCCGCGCGTCTGCTTGTTGGACAGGATCGCCTGAAGGCCGACGACATCCTTGGCCAGCGACTGGATGTTGTTCTGCGCGGCATCGATTACCGCCAGTCGCTCCTGCAGCGTGCGCAGATTGTCATGCGTCGACTTGGTCTGCTCGGTGATCGTCGTGCCTAACCGATGCGTCATGCCATCAAGCCGTTGGCTGATCGACTGATTGAGCTCGGCCTGGCGGCTGCCGAACACTTCGGCCATGGTTGCAAGCCGTCCCTGCATTTCGGCCTGGGCCTTCAGCAGTTCTGCAAGCCGCGCTTCCGCAGCTTCGTCCCGCCGTGCAGTCTCTTCCCGCAATTCGGCGCGCAGACGTGCGGCCCGCATCGTCGCGATGACGATCAAGACGAGGGGCAGGAAAAACAGAAGAGCCACGAGGCCGAGGAGGAACGCGGGCTGAAGGGTGACTGAGCCGATGGTCACTGCCGGAATGTCGAGAAGTGTCATGCGCGTGATGATAGCTGATTCGGACCGCGAAAACAGATCAAAGAGTGAACGGACGTCTCCCTTGCCGGGAAGTCACAGGTTGCTATAGCGAAAAAATACGCGCCTTCAGTATGTGACGATAATCAATCCTTCCCCGGAAATCTGGACGTTTTTCGTTCAGTGCGACCGCGATACGCTCGTGAAGGCAAAAATATGCTCTCCCCCGACAACTGAACATTTACCATTTTAGAATTCTCTGAAGATCGCTTATCAGCAATCGCTGATGTTTTTGTGAACCAGAAGAGTGAAGTACCGGCCATGGCGTCGCAAACCGAAAATGCAGATCTGAAGAACCGTCTTCGCTTCCTGGGATTGGACGACAAGGGCAGGGAAACTCTGCGAAGACTTGGACCGCTGATCCGCAAGAACATCGGCGGTGCACTCGAGATCTTCTACGACAAGATCCGCAAGGTTCCAGAGACCGCCGCTTTCTTTCGCAACGACGATCATATCAAGGGTGCCAAGAAGCGTCAGGAAGAACACTGGGGCATCGTCGGCACCGCAGACTATACGGACAGCTATGTCGAGGGTGTCACCAAGGTCGGCAAGGCCCATGCGCGCATTGGCCTCGAGCCACGCTGGTATATCGGTGGTTATGCGCTCGTTCTCGAGCAACTCGTGCATGCGGTCGTTCGCGAACGTTGGCCGAGCCGTTTCGGTCGGCGCAATTCCGAGCAGCTCGCTGACGAGATCTCCGTCGTCGTCAAGGCTGCCTTGCTCGACATGGACTATTCCATCTCCGTCTATCTGGCGATCCTGGCCGAGCAGCGTCAGGCTGCGGAAGACGCCCGGCTGAAGGCGGAAGCCGAGCAGGCGACGGCGCTCGCAGCCCTGCGCGGCGCACTCGGCAAGCTGTCTGCCGGCGATCTTGAAGCCCGGCTGCCGAACGATCTGCCGGCCAATTTCGCGCAGATGGCCGAGGACTACAATGCGTCGGTCGATGCCCTGCGCGCGACGATTACGACCGTGCGCCATTCTGCCGACGAAATCTTCAAGTCGACGACTGCGATTTCCGATGCCACCGATGATCTCGCACAGCGCACCGAGCAGCAGGCGGCGGGTCTCGAGGAAAGCACTGCCGCGCTGCACGAGCTGACCCAGAATGTCACCTTGACCGCCGATGGCGCGAAGGAGGCTGCCACGGTCGTCGGTGCTGCCTTGACGGAAGCCCGCGTCTCCGAAGAGGTTGTCTCCCGCGCTGTCACCGCCATGGGGGCCATCGAGAAATCCTCCGACGAGATTTCCAAGATCATCGGCGTCATCGACGAGATTGCCTTCCAGACCAACCTTCTGGCGCTGAACGCCGGCGTGGAGGCTGCCCGTGCGGGTGAGGCCGGGCGTGGCTTCGCGGTCGTCGCGCAGGAAGTTCGTGAGCTTGCGCAGCGTTGCGCCAACGCCGCCCGCGAGATCAAGAACCTGATCTCGCAGAGCTCGACACAGGTCGAAGCTGGTGTCGGCCTCGTCAACAATGCTGGCGATGCACTCGGCAAGATCATCGTCCGCATCGGCGAGATCAACGACATCGTCGGCAAGATCGCGCTTGCCGCAGCCGACCAGTCCGGCGGCCTGCGCGAGGTCAACACGTCAGTTCAGTCGATGGATCAGATCACCCAGCGCAACGCCGCCATGGTCGAGGAAAGCTCGGCCCAGACCGCGACGCTGATGGAAGAGGCCGGGCGCCTCGTCCAGGCGCTGCAAGGTTTCAAGACGAGCGGAAGCCGCATGCAGACGTCGAACCCGGGTAGCAACTACCGCATGGCCTCGTAATCCGGCCCTTGCCCGTCACGGTCGCGCGGAAACCGCGCGACTGTTTAGAAACTGTTCAGCAAACCGTGGCAGTTCTGACTGATACCAGCCAAACCGAAAGTCTTCGTCACATCATGACCTCGAACACTCAGAACGACCTCACCGAACGTCTTGAATTCCTGGAGATCGATCAGAAGACGCGCAACACGCTCGCCGAGCTTCGGCCTTCGATCAAGGAGGTCCTGGGCGGGGCATTGGACAAGTTTTACGCCAAGGTTTCAAAGACCGGGAAGACCGCCGCGCATTTCCGCGATGGCGCCCATATGAATGGCGCAAAGAGCGCCCAGATCGGCCATTGGGACAAGGTCGCCAGTGGCAACTTCGATGAAAACTACGTGCGCGGGGTCACGGCGGTCGGCAAGGCCCATGCCCGTATCGGGCTCGAGCCACGCTGGTATATCGGCGGCTATTCGATGCTGGTTGGCGAACTTCTGGCCGGCATCCTGGTCAAGCACTGGCCTTTCCCGTTCGGCAAACAGCATGCCGCCTCGCTCGCCGACAAGATGCGCGCGGTGGTCAAGGCCGCCATGCTTGACATGGACTATTCGATTTCCGTCTACCTGGAAGAGCTGGAAAGCCGGCGCCGGGCGCTCGAGGAAGAGCGTGCCCGTTTTGAGGCCGATCAGGCGATCGCCATGGAGCATCTGCGTCGTGGCCTGGAATCGCTGGCCCAAGGTGACTTCGAAGCCCGCATGACCACGGACCTGCCTGAGAACTTCAAGGAGATGGCAGGGCATTACAACGACACGGTCGATCGCCTGAACGTTTCCTTTGCCGCGATCCGCCGCGCCTCGGAAGGCATTCTGAGCGGAACCGATGCGATCGCTCACGCCTCAAGCGAACTGGCGAGCCGCACGACCCGCCAGGCCAGCGGCGTGCAGGAAAGCTCCACCGCCTTGCAGCAGCTGTCCGTCAGCGTCAGTCAGACGGCCGCCAATGCCGAACGTGCCTCGCAGGAAGTGCGCGATACGCAGCAGCAGGCGAAGACGTCAGGTACGGTCGTGTCGAAAGCGGTCTCCGCCATGGATGCGATCGAAAAGTCCTCCACCGAGATCTCCAAGATCATCGGCGTGATCGATGAAATTGCCTTCCAGACCAATCTGCTCGCGCTGAACGCCGGCGTCGAAGCAGCACGCGCTGGCGATGCTGGCAAGGGTTTTGCCGTGGTCGCCCAGGAAGTCCGCCAGCTTGCCCAGCGCTCAGCCGATGCGGCGAAGGAAATCAAGCAGCTGATTTCCCAGAGCTCCGCCCAGGTGAAGGAAGGCGTCGGTCTCGTTACTGGCACCGGTGAAGCCCTGACCGACATCATCACGCGCATCGATGCGATCGACACCTTCGTCTCCGACATCGCGACCGCGGCCAAGGACCAGGCGATCGGCCTCAATGAAGTGAACCAGGCGACCCGCAACATGGATCTCCTGACCCACGAGAACAGCGACATGGTCGAGCGCACGTCGGACGAGACGCGCCGCCTGCGGGCCGAGGTCGCCGGTCTCGTCGAGCAGTTGTCTCAGATCCGCACCCGTGCCGACGCAGCCCCGCAGGGGCGTCGCATGATGGAACGACGGGTCACCTGATCCGGCTCAGAATCGGAGAAACGGAAGCGTTTTTTCCGTTTCCTCCGTGGGGAAGTTGCGCTAAGGGAGGCCATGACCATCAAGCCTCTCATCATCCTGCCCGATCCCCTGCTGCGTCAGGTATCCGCGCCCATCGAGCGCGTCGATGCCGAGCTCGAGCAGTTGATCGATGACATGCTCGAAACCATGTACGAAGCGCCGGGCATCGGCCTTGCGGCGATCCAGGTCGGCGTGCCGCGCCGTTTGCTGGTGATCGATCTCGCCAAGGAAGGCGAAGAGCCGGCGCCGCTCGTCTACATCAATCCGGAGATCGTCAAGAGTTCGGACGAACGCTCGGTCTACGAGGAAGGCTGCCTGTCGATCCCGGACTATTACGCCGAGGTTGAACGTCCGGCCTCGATCACGGTGAAGTCGCTCGGCCGGGACGGCAAGGAGACGGTGACCGAGGCCGACGGCCTGCTCGCCACTTGCCTTCAGCATGAAATCGACCATTTGAACGGCGTGCTCTTCATCGACCACATCTCCCGCCTGAAGCGTGAGATGGTGATCAAGAGGTTCACCAAGGCCGCCCGTCAGAAGATCTGATATCGAGCAAATCCAGCAAAAGTGCGAAGCGGTTTTGCGTCCGGAATTGCGTATAAACAAAATGATAGAGCATTGACGGCGCTCCGTTTCCGCCGGAAATGCTCTGGGCGTAGTTTAACCCGCGCTTGAAGGCTGACCGAATGGCACTTCGCATCATCTTCATGGGCACGCCGGACTTTTCCGTCGCGACCCTGAAAGCCTTGCATGCGGCAGGCCACGAGATCGTCGCCGCTTACTCGCAACCGCCCCGTCCGGGCGGTCGCCGTGGCCTGGACCTGCAGAAGTCGCCGGTGCATCAGGCGGCCGAAGACCTCGGCATCGAAGTCCGCCACCCCCTGAATTTCCGCGATCCGGCCGACCGTGATGCCTTTGTCGCGCTTGAGGCCGATGTCGCGGTGGTCGTTGCCTATGGCTTGCTGTTGCCGGAGGCGATCCTCAACGGCACGCGTCTCGGCGCCTATAACGGCCATGCCTCCCTGCTGCCGCGCTGGCGAGGGGCTGCCCCCATCCAGCGCGCCATCATGGCCGGCGATGCCGAGACCGGGATGATGGTGATGAAAATGGACAAGGGCCTCGACACGGGCCCCGTAGCACTCACACGCAAGGTTGCGATCGGTCCCGACATGACCGCCGGCGAACTGCACGACGCTCTGAGCTTAGCCGGCGCCGAAGCCATGGTCGAGGCAATGGCGGGGCTGGAAGCTGGAACACTCGTAACCGTCTCCCAGGCCGAAGACGGTGTGCTCTACGCGGCAAAGATCGACAAGGCAGAGACCCGCGTCGACTTCGCCCGTTCGGCAACTGAGGTCCACAACCATATCCGCGGCCTCTCGCCCTTCCCGGGCGCCTGGACCGAGATCGAGGTCAATGGCAAGCCCGAACGCGTCAAGCTCCTCGCCTCGCATCTCGCCGAGAAGGATAAAGTGTTGGCGGCTGCCGGCACGGCCCTTGACGAGCACCTGACGATCGCTTGCGGTACGGGCGCAATCAGCCTCGTCCGCCTCCAGAAGGCCGGCGGCAAGGCACTGAACGCCGAAGACTTCCTGCGTGGCACCCCGTTGCCTAAGGGCAAGGTGATCGCCTGATGCCCCGCTTCCGGATGACCGTCGAATATGATGGCTCGGCCTATGTCGGCTGGCAGCGCCAGGACAACGGCCACTCCATTCAGACCGCCCTCGAACAAGCGATCCTGTCTTTGACCAGCGAGACTGTCGTGATCCGGGGCGCAGGTCGTACCGATTCCGGTGTCCATGCCATGGGCCAGGTCATCCATGCAGATCTTTCCCGCGCCTGGGAGCCGCACAAGCTGCGCAACGCGCTGAACGCTCATCTGGCCATGGCGTCGGAACAGGTCGCGGTAATCGACGTGCAGGCCGTACCTGATGAGTTCGACGCCCGCTTCTCGGCGCTTCGCCGGCATTATCTCTACCGGATCATCACCCGCCCGGCGCGTCTGGCGCTGGAGGACAAGCGTGCCTGGTGGGTGCCGAAGCCGCTCGATCACGAGGCGATGCATGCGGCGGCGCAGCAGCTTGTCGGTCACCACGACTTCACCACCTTCCGCTCTGCCCATTGCCAGGCGAAGAGCCCAGTCCGCACGCTGGATCGCCTGGATGTCACGCGCTCCGACAATCTCATCGAGATCCGCGCCACGGCCCAGAGCTTCCTGCACAATCAGATCCGGTCTTTCGCCGGCACCTTGAAGCTTGCCGGCGAGGGCAAGATGACACCGGCCGATGTGCGCGCTGCACTCGAAGCCCGTGATCGTGCAGCCTGCGGGCCGGTCGCGCCACCGGAAGGACTGTTCTTCATGGCTGTGGACTATCCCGGCGACGAGCCGTTCAGCGGCTGAGGCTCAAGGCTCAACCCGGATAGACACCGAGATAGCGTTCCAGCACCTCGGCAATGATCATGGCGGGCACGAGCAGGATCAGAACGATGGTTGAGACCATCAGCAACTGGTCGCCGACGATCATGCGTATGATGCGGAAGAGCGCCGCGATGACGGTGATCATCAGCAGAAACCACAACAGTGCCACGAGGCCTGCCAGGCCGGGCAGGAACATCATCAACAGGACCAGAAGGCCGTAGGAATAGGATACCGGCAGAGCAAGCCAGTTGATCGCCACGACCATCGATGCGTATTTCTCGCCGATCCCGACCATCCAGCAGAGAATGCCAAGCAATATCAGCGGAAACAGCCAGTTGGAGGCCTCGACCAGCGCCAGGCGGAAGAAGAACAGGGCGCCTGTCTCCGTCCCCTCCGGCAGGCCCTGCAGATAGAGCAGCCGCCACCAGGCAAACGAGATCAGGATCGCGGGCAGCGCCCAGAGCACGGCCCAGAAAGAGCGCATCGCGCCGCGGTCGGTCAGGTCGAGATAGGAAAAGCCTGACGGATCCTGCTTGAACAGCAGCCAGAGGCCCCTGAGATAGAACTCGACCTCTTTAAGCGTCGGCATGGGCGAACCACTGTTCGATGAAGGTCTGGTAGATCACGGTGAGCGTTTCCAGATCCGAAACGGCAACCCTTTCGTCGACCATGTGCATGGTCTGCCCGACAAGGCCGAATTCGACCACCGGGCAATAATCCTTGATGAACCGGGCATCCGATGTGCCGCCGGTGGTCGAGAGCTTCGGCGTCTTGCCCGTTACCGTCTCGATTGCACCCGACAGCGAGGCGATCAGCGCGTTGTTGCGCGTCAGGAAAACATGGCTCGGACGCTCCGACCAGACGATATCGTAGCCGATCGCAGCGCGATCCGGGCGAAGCTCGGGATCCACAGCCGCAGCTTCGAGTCGGCGAATGATCTCGGCCTTGACGCTGTCGGCGGTCCACAGATCGTTGAAGCGGATGTTGAACTTGAAGCGAGCGGATGCCGGGATGACATTCGTTGCCGCATTGCCGACATCGATGGTGGTCACTTCGAGGTTGGACGGTTGGAAGTTTTCCGTGCCCTGATCGAAGGCCGGGTACATCAGGCTTTTCGCCAGCGACAGCGCCCCGCGCACCGGATTGTCGGCGAGATGCGGATAGGCCGCGTGAC
Source organism: Rhizobium sp. AAP116 (assembly GCF_001295785.1). Taxonomy (NCBI): domain Bacteria; kingdom Pseudomonadati; phylum Pseudomonadota; class Alphaproteobacteria; order Hyphomicrobiales; family Rhizobiaceae; genus Rhizobium; species Rhizobium sp. AAP116. Next base: position 160,857 of record NZ_LJIB01000008.1, on the reverse strand, counting down.
CCTGCACGCCCTTCACCGTAACGGTGCCCGAAACCGAGCCCCGCCGGCCGATCTTGATCATGTCGCCGAGTGCATCGGGATTGGTCGGCTCACCGACCAGGCAGGCGTCCCAGCGCTCGCCACGCGTCGCCGCCCATTCGAGCAACTTCACCGTGCCGTTGACGGCGGGTCCTTCCTCGTCGCCGGTGATCAGCAGCGAGACCGAGCCCTTCGGCAGCTTGCCGGCTTCGACCAGCCGCGCATAAGCCGCGATGAAGCAGGCGATCCCGCCCTTCATATCAACAGCGCCACGGCCATAGAGCATTCCGTCACGAACGTCGCCCGAGAACGGGCCAGCGCTCCAGTCGGTCTCGGCACCAACGGGCACGACATCGCTATGGCCGGCAAACATCAGATGCGGTCCATCAGATCCGGCCCGGGCATAGAGGTTCTCGATATCAGGCGTGCCCTCGTCGCTTGCGACCATACGATCGACCTTGAAGCCGAGAGGCGAAAGGAGGCCTTCCAGCACATCAAGCGCGCCGCCTTCGGCGGGCGTGACGGACGGGCAGCGGATAAGGGCCTGGAGGATATCGACGGGATTGGTAGCGGTCATGAAAACTTTTACGGGATTGACCGAGTGCCGGTTCAGCCCGGCCGTCGGTGCCTTGAGAAGATAAGGCAGACTTAGCCGATCCGCCGGAGCCTGTCACCCACCACGCGCCCCGCTCAGGTCGAACGCATATCAGGACCCGGTCCATAGCGGTTGTCATCCTCGACCGAGGGCCAGACGCAGAGCGCGAAGAAGATGATCAGTGAGAACGCAGGCATGATCAGGAGCGCCGCCACCACGCCCGGCATGCCGATATCGTGCAGCCTCTTGGTGCCGAGCATCAGCAACGACAGGAGGGAGAGGGAAGCAGAGGCGAGGAAGAGCGAGAGGAAGCCGGGTGCGACCTGCTCGTCTGATTGGCCCGTGACGAACGCGATCACGGCCGCGTTCGTCATCATCCAGAAAAGGGTGCCGAGGATGAAGATGCGCCGGCCGATGCGCCCGTCCCAAAGGAAGAGCGCCCAGCCGACCGTCGTCTCTCGCCCCGGCCCGGACATCCGCTTTAGTCGCGCAGCAATTCGTTGATGCCGGTCTTCGAGCGGGTCTTTTCATCGACGCGCTTGACGATGACGGCGCAGTAGAGATGCGGCGCGGCCAAGCCGTTTGCCATGACCGCATTGCCCGAGGGCATGGAGCCGGCAACGACGACGGAATAGGGCGGCACTTCGCCATACATCACTTCGCCGGTGGCTCGGTCGACGATCTTGGTCGACTTGCCGATGTAAACGCCCATGCCGAGAACCGAGCCTTCGCGGATGATGCAGCCTTCAACGACTTCCGAGCGGGCACCGATGAAGCAATTGTCCTCGATGATCGTCGGGCCGGCCTGCAACGGCTCAAGCACGCCGCCGATGCCGACGCCGCCGGACAGATGCACGTTGGCGCCGATCTGGGCGCAGGAGCCGACCGTCGCCCAGGTGTCAACCATGGTGTTTTCACCGACATAGGCGCCGAGATTGACGAAGGACGGCATCAGGACGACGCCCTTGGACACGTAAGCCGAGCGGCGGACAACGGCGTTCGGTACGGCGCGGAAGCCGGCCGAGCGGAATTCGCTTTCGCCCCAGCCTTCGAACTTCGACGGCACCTTGTCCCACCAGGTGGAAGCACCCGGACCGCCCTTCACGACTTCCATGTCGTTCAGACGGAAGGAGAGGAGCACGGCCTTCTTCAGCCACTGATGCACGGTCCATGTCCCGTCTTCGCCACGGGCTGCGACACGAACCTGGCCGCTGTCCAGGAGGTTGAGCGCTGTTTCGACCGCGTCGCGGATCTCGCCCGTGGTGGTGGTCGAAACCGTATCGCGGTTGTCGAATGCCGCTTCGATGACGTGTTCGAGCTGGGCGAGATCGGAGGCGCTCATCTGAATTCCTTAAACTTCGTTGTCTACCGTGGGGATGGAACCGATCAGGATCTGATCGAAAATTCGCGCAAAGCTCTAGCGCATAAAGGGCTGGAAGAAAACAGCCGTGGGAGCTCTGCGCTTTGGAAAGGAAGAGGCATGGCACGGTGGAAGAATGGCAAGCACAGACGCAAGGACGGATCCTGGGATCCGCTGAAGGATAGCTCGACCGACAAGCAGACGGCTGAAGTCATTCCGCGCACGCCGCAATCGGCGTCTTCGTCCTATACGCTTGCCTATGTCGACGATGAATTCCTCTGCCGCGAGGAACTTCGGCCGGTGCGTCTACAGCTCGAATTGCTGAAGACGGAAATGATCCTCACCGAACGAAACATCAAGTCGACGGTCGTCATGTTCGGCGGCGCGCGCATCCCCGCGCCCGGCGAAGCTGCCTGGGCGGCGAAGAACGATATCCAGAAGAAGAACCTGGAAGACGCTTCGATCTATTATGAGGAAGCCCGCAAGTTTGCTCAGCTCTGCTCTGAGCATGCACAACACAGCGACTACCAGGAATATGTGGTCGTGACCGGCGGGGGCCCCGGTGTCATGGAAGCTGGCAATCGCGGGGCTCAGGAGGTGGGCGCCCCCTCGATCGGCCTCAACATCGTCCTGCCGCACGAACAGGCGCCCAACCCCTATGTCACGCCAGAGCTCAGCTTCAACTTCCACTATTTCGCCATCCGCAAGATGCATTTCCTGATGCGTGCCAAGGCGATCACCATCTTTCCAGGCGGCTTCGGCACGCTGGACGAATTTTTCGAGACGATCACGCTCATTCAGACCAAGCGTATGGCGCCGATCCCGCTGATCCTTTTCTCCCGCGCCTTCTGGGAGGACATCATCAACTTCGAGGCGCTCGCCGCCTTCGGCACGATCGCCCCTGACGATCTAGAGCTTTTCCAGTTCGCCGAAACGGCCGAAGAGGCCTGGAAGATCATCGCTGATTTCTATGATCTGAACGACGAAGCGGCCCCATGAGGGGCCGCCGTCAGTTGATTTGGTGATGTGATCGCGCAATCAGCGCATCATGACCGGCCGCTTCGGCATATCTTCGGCGCTGATGACGCCGTCATTGTTACGGTCCATCCGGGTGAACATCCGGTCGGCCATGGCGGTCGCTTCCGCCTGGCTGATCTGGCCGTTCTCGTCGGTATCGGCCACCCGCATCATCCGGCCCTCGCCGCGCATGCCGTCTCGGCCACCGCGATCCCCGCCGCGATCGGCGCGCTCGTTGTGCCAGCCATGGCGCTTACCTTCATGTCCTTTGCCGTCATGGCCTCGGCCATCCCGACCGGGGCCGGGGCCGTTCATGGCCTGCTCCTGCGGTGCGCCACCCGGGGGTGGGGTGGGCGCATCGGCCTTGGCGGCTTCGCGTTCCGCCTGGCGCTCGGCCCGCATGGCTTCCCGGGCCGCCTTGTGCTCTTCGCGCATCGCTTCCCGATGCTGGCGCATCTCGCCAGGGATGAGCACGCCGTCCTTGTCGGCATCGATGGCGGTGAACATTGCGTTGCCCGCAGCCGTCGCTTCTTCCTTGCTGATCTTGCCGTCCTTGTTGGTGTCGTGCTGCTGCAGCATCTGCACGAACATCACTTCCGGACCGCCACGGCGCTCGCCGCGGTCCTGCGCAAAGGCGCCGCCGGCGGTCGTGCCGATCAGGAGGGAGGCTGCCACGGCGGCCAGCGTCAGGGTCTTGCCGTTCATTGGGATATCCTTTCGAGTGTCTGCTTCGATGGGATAACCGTAACGGCGGCAAGGCTCAGGCCCTACTTAACTCTCGGTAAGCTGCATGAAACTTTCGTAAGCTTGTGCTCACGCTGCATCGGAGAGCAGCCGCTGCAGGAAGCTGGTGAGATCGTCAGTGAGGTAGTCGACGATATCGGCATCGATATGCTCGACCCGCTCCCAGGTCTCAAGGATCGCGGTGTCGAGATTACGGGGCACGAGCAGCACCGTCTTCATGCCGAGTGCCTTTGGCACCATCAGATTGCGCGGCAGGTCTTCGAACATCGCGGCATGTTTCGTGTCGATGCGGTTGAGGCTCGCAAACTTGTCGTAGGTCGCGCCTGCCGGCTTCGGTACGTAATCGGCAGCGACAATGTCGAAGATGTCGTCGAAATGGTCGAGGATGCCGAGTGCCCGGGCCGCCGCTTCCGCATGCGCAACCGTGCCGTTGGTGAAGATGAATTTGCGGCCCGGCAGCTGCTTGATCGCAGACCCCAGGACCTCGTCGGGGAGAAGCGCCGAATAGTCGATCGCATGCGCCCTCTCGAGAAACGCGTTCGGATCAACCTTGTGATGCAGCATCAGCCCGGCAAGCGTCGTCCCGTGTTCGTGGTAGTAGCGCTTCTGCAGAAGCTTCGCCTCGGCCGGCTCCAACTGCAAAAGCTCGGACACGAAGGCGGTCATGTTCGTATCGATCTGCGCGAAGAGGTTGATGTGATGCGGATAGAGCGTGTTGTCGAGGTCGAAGACCCAGTCGCGCACATGGGAAAAATCGGCGGGCGAGGGGATCTTGGCTGGCGTGTTCATCAGGTCCTCTTGGGCAGTGCGAAAGGCCTGACGACATCAGGCGCATTGCCTCTAATTAGCATTGGTCGCCGCTTCGGGAAGTGCTATCTGGAAAAGATGGGAAAGAAGATGGCGATTTCTGCAATGGAGCGGGTCGTGGTCCTGCAGGACCGCAAGCGCCTGCCCGCGCGTTTTCATCCGGTCAGCGCCGGTACGATTCGCCAGCGTCAGGCGTGAGCCGCAGGACCTGAGGCGTAAGCTCAGGTAAGACCTCCCCCCTTTCCGATTTCCTACCGCAAGCCGACATCCCTGCGCTGCGGCTCTTCTGGACGCTCTCCCATGGAACTTTGGGCCCTCATCACGGCTGGCAGCGCCTTCCTGCAAAACCTGCGCTCGACGCTGCAAAAACACCTTAAAGGCCGGATGGGCACAACAGGTGCCACCTTCGTCCGCTTTGGCTTCGGCCTGCCCTTCGCCTTCCTCTATCTCGCCATCCTGCATCTTGGCCTCGACCGTCCGCTGCCGGTGCCGGGGCTGACCTTTGCGATCTGGGCGGTCATCGGGGCGCTCGCGCAGATCACCGCCACCTTCCTGCTCGTGCACCTCTTTTCGTTCCGAAACTTCGCCGTCGGTACCGCCTATTCGCGCACCGAACCCGCGCAAGCGGCTTTGCTGGCGCTTCTTCTGTTCGGAGAGACGATCGGCTTGGGCACGGCCGCCGCAATCCTCGTCTCGATCCTTGGTGTCATGCTGATTTCCGTGGCGCGTACGGCCTTCACGCCCATGAGCCTCGTCACCTCGGTTGGAAGCCGCACGGCACTGATCGGCCTCGCCTCCGGTTTCTTCTTCGGCGTCTCCGCGATCGCCTACCGTACCGCCTCACTGTCACTGGCCCCGAGCCTGCCCGCGCCGGATGCCATGGTGCAGGCCGGCTACACGCTTTGCGTCGTCATCACGATCCAAACCCTGTCGATGTTTCTTTGGATGGCTTGGCGTGATCGGACAGAGCTGACCCGCGTCCGCGCTGCCTGGAAGGTCAGCGCCCTCGTCGGTTTCGTTGGCGCCACGGCCTCCTTCGGCTGGTTCACGGCCATGACGCTGCAGCAGGTGGCGGTGGTCAAGGCGCTCGCCCAGGTCGAGATGCTGTTCACCTTTGCGTCGTCGGTGCTGTTCTTCAAGGAGAGGATCAACAGGCTGGAGATTGCGGGATGCGTGCTGATTGTGTTCGGGGTTTTGTTGCTGGTGCTGGTGTGAGGGGCGATACCCCTCTCCCCCCTTGTGGGAGAGGTTACAAAATCGAGGGCCTGGCCCGATCAGGGCTAAACCTCAGATTTTGTTGGTGACGGGATCGGTTCCGTTGCCACGACATCACGGACCCGCTCACTTGCGATTTCTGATGTTTAGGCCATTTGCACTGGCCTAATTCATCGAAATCGCTTTCCCCACCAAGGGGGAGATGGGACCCCACGCCCACCTCGGCATAGTGGACACACTTGCCCCGTTGCGACCCATCCCGCTGCGCGATACACCGTACGGCACAAGCGCGCCGAGGGCGGGGAGACAAAAGTGCACACCAAGACACCCGCGTCACCAACGATCAGCGCCGACGCGTCGCATCCATACCCCAAGCGCTGGACGGCTCTGGCGGTCATGATGCTGGCGAACTTCATGAACCTGCTTGATGTCACCATCGTCAATGTCGCGCTGCCGAGCCTTCAGTCGGAGCTTGGCGCGACCTCGAGCCAGATCGAATGGGTGGTGGCCGGCTATGTGCTCGTCTTCGCGCTCGGGCTTTTGCCGTTTGGCCGGCTCGGCGATGTCCGGGGCAAAAAGCAGGTTTTTCTCGTCGGTGTGGCGGCCTTCACTATCGCCTCGCTGCTGTGCGGCCTGGCGCCTGACATCGGCTGGCTGGTCGTCGCACGCTTGCTGCAGGGCGCGGGGGCTGCGGTGATGACGCCTCAGGTGCTGGCGATTGCCCAGATGATGTTCCCGCCGAAAGAGCGGGCTGCGGCCTTCTCCTTGTTCGGCCTCAGCGCCGGCCTCGCTTCGGTGTCCGGGCCCATCCTCGGCGGGTGGCTGATCAGTCTCGATGTACTCGGGCTTGGCTGGCGGCCGATTTTTCTCATCAACATTCCAGTCGGGATCATGACCATCCTGCTCGGCTGGCGTCTGATCCCGGCACTTCCGCCCAAGCCCGGCCTGAAGAACGATTTCGTCGGCATCATTCTGGCTGCCCTGACGATCTTTTGCATCATCTTCCCGCTGATCGAGGGACGCGGTTTCGGCTGGCCCCTTTGGTGCTTCGTGATGGTCGCGATGGCCATTCCCTTTGGCGTGGTCTTCAGCTTCTGGGAGCGTCGCCAGCACCGCATCAAGGCACCGGAACTTTTACCCGTGGCGCTGATGAAAAACCGCAACTATGTCATCGGCTCGCTGATGACTGCGACCTTCTTCTCGACGCTGCCCGGCTTCTTTCTGATTTTTGCGATGTTCCTGCAGCAGGGTTATGGTCTCACCCCGCTGCAGTCGGGCATGACCACCGTGCCCTTCTCCGTTGGAATCTTCATCGCTTCGTTGATTTCAGGCCGCCTTGGCAGTATTGCGCCGCGCATCCGTGTGGTCGTCGGTGTCGTCATGGTGGTGATCGGCATGGGGCTGTTGCGGAGCGAGATCCAGACTGTAGGGGACAGCATTGACCGCATGGCGCTCCTGCCCTGGTTCCTGCTCAGCGGCCTTGGCATGGGCATTGCGATTGCGCCGATGTTCCAACTCGTGCTGGCCGGGGTGCCGCCGCAGGATGCCGGTGGCGGATCGGGGGCGCTTCAGGCGATCCAGCAGGTGGGAAGCGCATTGGGGATCGCGATCGTCAGCGAGATCTTCTTCTCGGATCTGGCGAGGAATGCTGCCGCGGGGATGTCTGGACAGCAGGTTTATGCCGAAGGCCTGAGCCTCGGCCTGATCTACAACTTCGTCGCCTATGCGATCGTGCTGATCGCGGTTGCCTCGATGCGCACAGTGACGCCGGGAAGCGAGAAGCTGGAGCGTCCGCTGCCGATCGAGTGACCGGCAGCGTTGAGATCCGAGTCAGGGAACGAGCAGCGTGCCTGCACCCGTCTCGGTGAAGAGCTCGAGCAATACGGAATGGGCGGTCTTGCCGTTGAGGATGACGACGCCCTGCACGCCGGCCTGGATGGCCTCGATGCAGGTCTCGACCTTCGGGATCATGCCGCCCGAGATCGTGCCGTCCTTGATCAGCGCATGGGCTTCGGCGACCGAGAGTTCCTTGATCAGCTTGCCGTCCTTGTCGAGCACGCCGGGAACGTCGGTGAGGAAGAGCAGGCGCGAGGCATTGAGGGCACCGGCAATCGCACCGGCAAAGGTATCGGCGTTGATGTTGTAGGTCGCGCCGTCGCGGCCGGGAGCAACAGGCGCGATGACCGGGATCATCTCGGAGCGGGCCAGAAGATCGAGCAGGGTGCGGTCGACTTCGACGACATCACCGACGAAGCCGAGATCGAGCACGCGCTCGATATTGCTGTCGGGATCACGCACCTTCTTCTGCGCCTTTTCGGCAAAGACCATATTGCCGTCCTTGCCGCAGAGCCCGATCGCCCATTCTCCGGTCTGGTTGATGAGGGCGACGATTTCCTTGTTGATCGAGCCGGCCAGCACCATCTCGACGATCTCGACGGTCTTCTGGTCGGTGACGCGAAGGCCGTTCTCGAAGCGTGATTCGATGCCCATACGGGCAAGCATCGCGCCGATCTGCGGACCGCCGCCATGCACGACGATCGGGTTGACGCCGGACTGCTTCAGAAGCGCAATATCGGCTGCAAACGCCTTGCCGAGCTCGGGATTGCCCATGGCATGGCCGCCATATTTGACGACGATCGTCTTGTTCTCGTAGCGCTGCATGAAGGGCAGGGCCTGGACGAGAAGGCGGGCCTGCATTTCGCTTTCGGTCGATGTCATGGGAAACCTCGCATTGGATGGCGGCCTTTTAGCGCATGTGTCGCCTGTAGGGAATAATCGAGCCACAATATAAGCGGCACGTGACATGCTTCTTCTTCTCGTCGCATTGTCCACCGAAGATGTCGTGCTATATCAAGGCCACTGGGTGAGGGGGCTCTATGGAACGCGACGACATCGGCGGATTGCTGGCCCGGGTAGCCCTGCGGGACCGGAGCGCCTTCTCCTTGCTCTATGGTCGTATTTCGGCGAAACTTTTCGCTATCTGCATCCGTATGCTCAAAGACAGGGGAGAGGCCGAAGAGGCGCTCCAGGACGTGTTCGTCAAGATCTGGCACAAGGCCGGCAGCTATACGGGCGACGGCGACAATGCCTATCCATGGCTCTGCGCCATCGTCCGCTACCACTGCATTGATCGTCTTCGGGCGCGTCGACCGCAGGGGGAAGACATAGAGGCGGCGATCGATCTGGCGGATCTCGCGCCGGATCCGGAGCAGCATGCGATGCTCCGATCCGAGGGTGGCCGCATTGACACATGCCTGGAGGCATTGGATCCTGATCGGGCGCTCGCCGTTCGCCAGGCCTATGTGGAAGGACTGTCCTATCAGGAACTGGCCGACCATTTCGCCGTTCCCTTGAACACGATGCGTACTTGGCTGCGGCGCAGCCTTTTGAAACTGAGAGAGTGCATGGATGAGCACGCCTGACCAAAGCAAGGGAGACCGGTCGCGGGACGAAGTTCTTGCGGGCGAATACGTCCTGGGCGTCCTGAGTGGAGCCGAGCGCCAGAAGGTGGACGCACGTCTGCGCCACGACCGGCAGTTCGCCGCCATGGTCAAGCGCTGGGAAGAGAACCTCACCCAGTTCAACGACGATTACGCCGAGGCCTCACCGCCGGATCAGCTGTTTTCGAAGATCGAGGATCGGCTGTTTGCGTCTCCTGCCGCGGTCGCGGCGGTAAAGGGCAGCCTGTGGAATTCACTGGTGCTCTGGCGCGGCCTGAGCTTTGCTTCCATTGCGGCACTCGGTCTGGTGTTCGGGCTCGATTATGCAGAACGCATGCGTCCAATGCCGCAGGCCGCTCTGACCGCCGAACTTGCTGGCGAGAACCAGGCGATTGCCCTGCATGCACGCTACGACGGGAACTCGGGCCGCCTCGCTGTCACGCCCGTCGCAAGCGGTGGTTCAGATGAGAAGTCGCTCGAACTTTGGCTCGTCGAGGGTGAACAGGCGCCGATATCGCTCGGCGTGCTGCCGCAGACCGGGCAAGGCGAACTCGACGTTCCCGAGGCGCTGCGCGCGCGCCTGACGGAGGGTGTCGTGCTGGCCGTCAGTCTTGAGCCTTTCGGTGGATCGCCAACTGGAAAAGCCACCGGGCCTGTCGTGGCGCTCGGCGAAGTTCGTCCCTGACGAAGAAATTCCCTCATGAATTCAATGGATTATTTTCAGGCGGCCGATTTTGGCGGGCCGCCTGAAACTTCTTTGGACAACGCGCCGTCCTTGGTGATGTTCCCGCTGAGGAACGCCCCCGATGTCCCGCCCGAACCGCAGGGACACGATCGTGAACACCAAGGATAAGAGGAAACCGTAATGTTCAAGACCGCTCTTCGCCCGCTCGCATTCTCCGCAGCCATCCTGGCAGGCGCTGCCGCAGCCTATGCCGCCAATCCGATGGTCGGCGGTGGTGAAATGCTCGAGACCAAGAACATCGTCGAAAACGCCGTCAATTCGAAGGATCACACGACGCTCGTTGCCGCCGTCCAGGCAGCCGGTCTTGTTGAAACCCTGTCGGGCGCCGGTCCGTTCACCGTCTTCGCACCGACCAATGATGCCTTCGCCAAACTGCCGGCCGGCACTGTCGACACGCTGCTTAAGCCGGAGAACAAGGAACAGCTCACCAAGGTTCTGACCTGCCACGTGGTGGCAGCTGACGTGATGTCCGAAGCCCTCGTCAAGATGATCTCCGACAATGGCGGTGAAGCCGATGTCGCAACCGTCGGCGGCTGCGTGCTGAAGGGCAAGGCAGCGGACGGCAAGGTCACTCTGACCGACGAGAATGGCGGCGTCTCAACCGTCACGATCGCCGACGTCAAGCAGTCGAACGGCGTCATCCATGTCGTCGACACGGTGATCCTGCCGAAGATGTAAGGAACGACGGTTCGGCCCGATCTCCGCCTGATAGGGTCGACCTGATCGGAGCCTGAGCGTCAAAGGCTCCGACCGATGGCCTCGCTGATTGCCCCGCGCAATTGGTCGAGGCCATCACCTTTTTCAGATGATGTCGAGAGAACGCCCGGGAAGGCGGCAGGCCGCTTCTTGATCTTTTCCTGCGTTTCCGCGATCAGCTTCGGCACGGCGGGAGCCTTGATCTTGTCGGTCTTGGTGAGCACGATCTGGTAGGAGACGGCCGCCTTGTCGAGCAGGCCAAGCACTTCCTCGTCGTTCTTCTTCAGACCATGGCGGCTGTCGATCAGCACATAGACGCGCTTCAGCGTCGCGCGACCCCGAAGATAATCGAAAACCAGCTTCGTCCAGGCATCGACGTGTTCCTTCGGCGCCTGGGCATAGCCGTAGCCGGGCATGTCGACGAGCGCCATCGGCGGCAGGTCTCCGGCGCCGCCGGAGTAGCCGTCGGGCACGAAGTAGTTGAGCTCCTGCGTGCGACCGGGTGTGTTCGACGTGCGTGCCAGACCCTTCTGGCCGACGAGCGCATTGATCAGCGACGACTTGCCGACATTCGAGCGCCCGGCAAAGGCCACTTCGAGCGGGCCTTCCGGCGGCAGGAATTCCATCGACGGCACGCCGCGGATGAAGATCCAGGGGCGGCCGAAAAGCGGCTGGTCGGGTTTGTCGTGTGTCTCGGTCATGGGATGGCCTTTCGTAAGCGGGACAGATCCGGGTTTTGGCCCGGAAAGTCAAGCAGCAGAGGTCGGAACGGGCCGCAACGCCTGCCGCGCGTGGCTTATGACATAGGTGAAGAGGGCGGCCATGACGAGCGCGCCGCCGATGATCGTGCGCCCCGACGGGATCTCGTCGTGCAGGATCACCATCCAGACTGGCGCAAGGATCATCTCGGCGGTACCGAGCAACGCCGCGAGTGCCGAGGGGATCATCCGGGCACCGGTGACGTAAAGCGCCATGCCGAGCCCGAGATTGAGGGCGCCGAAGCAGAAGAGCAAAGCGAGGTCGTGGAAGCCGACGGCGAAGGCGCCGGCCTGGCTTGCAGCAATGGCGCAGGCGATGAAGGATCCGCCACAGGCAGCCGGCGTCATGCGGATGCCGGGATAGCGGCGGGTCAGCACCGTCATGCAGGCGAAGATCGCCGGAATGGCGGCGGCCAGCGTCAGCCCGAGGATCGAGCCGCCGTCACCGATCGAGGCCGAGACCATGATGCCCACACCGAGGATGACGGCTGCGATGGCGCCCCAGGTGACCGGCGTGATCGGTTCCCCCAGTACGACGCGCGCGAGAAGGGCTGCAAACAGCGGGATGGATGCCATGAACAGCACGACATTGGCCACCGGTGTCATGGTGACGGCAAGCACGAAGAAGGTCGAGACAAGGGCAAAACCGACGGCGATGCAGAAGCCCGGCCAGCCCATGGCGCGGAACAGGCGTATCGTGCCATCGATCCGATCACGGATCAGCATGAAGGCAAGGAGAAAAAGGCCAGCGAACAGGCAGCGCCAGAACACGATCGTCCAGCCATCCTCCACGCCGATGAAACGCTGGATCGCTCCGCCATAGCTCCACGCGACCGCCGAGCCGGCAACGAGAGCAATGCCGAGCCAGGAACGTTGTGTGGCGGAGGAGTCGGACATGGGATTAAATCTCGATCACCATAGAAAAAGCCCCGGCATGGCCGGGGCTTTTGATCGTCACTTGGTCTGGGCCGGTTTCCGCCGGAACATGTTGGCGATGTTCTTGAACAGCTCGATCTCCACGCCGTGGCGCTTCATGATCAAGGCCTGCTGCAGAATCGACAGCGTGTTGTTCCACGCCCAGTAGATCACCAGGCCGGCGGGGAAGGTGCCGAGCATGAAGGTGAAGACAACGGGCATCCAGTTGAACAGCATCGCCTGGGTCGGATCCGGCGGCGTCGGGTTCATGCGCATCTGGACCCACATGGTGACGCCCATGATGAGCGGCCAGACGCCGATCATCAGGAAGAGCGGCGGCGTGAAGGGCAGCAGACCGAACAGGTTGAACAAGCTCGTCGGATCGGGAGCGGAGAGATCCTGGATCCAGCCGAAGAACGGCGCGTGGCGCATTTCGATGGTGACGTAGATGACCTTGTAGAGCGCGAAGAAGACCGGGATCTGCAGGAGTACCGGCCAGCAGCCGGCAACCGGATTGATCTTCTCTTCCTTGTAGAGCGCCATCATCGCCTGCTGCAGGCCCATGCGGTCGTCGGCATACTTGGTCTTCAGTTCTTCGAGCTTCGGCTGGACACGCTTCATGTTGGCCATGGAGGCGTACTGCTTGTTGGCGAGCGGGAAGAACAACAGCTTGACGACGATGGTGGTGAGCAGGATGGCCACGCCGAAATTACCGACGAGATGGAAGAAGTAGTCCATCAGGTGGAACATTGGCTTGGTGATGAAGTAGAACCAGCCCCAGTCGATCATCAGATCAAACTTCGGAATACCAAGGCTTTCCTGGTAGCTGTCGATGACCGGAACCTGCTTGGCACCGGCAAACAAGAGGGTCTTGACCGAGGTGCTCTGGCCGGCCGGAATGCTGACGGCATCGTTCTTGTAATCGGCCTGGAAGCGGGCCTGACCGTCGGTGAAGTAGGAGAAGCGCGATTCGTAAGGCAGGGTCTGCTGCGGAATGAGCGACGTGGCCCAGTACTTGTCCGTGATGCCGAGCCAGCCACCGGTGGCCTTGGCATTGGCAACGGCGTCTTCCTCTACATCCGTATAGTCGTATTCCGCCAGGCTGCCCTCGGTGCCGACGACGCCGAGGAAACCTTCATGCAGAACGAAGATCGAAGGCGTGGACGGCTTGTTGTAGCGGGTCACGCGGCCATAGGGCGCAAGGCTTGCGGACGCAGCGCCATTGTTCACGATCTGGTCTTCGATGGTGAACATGTAATGTTCGTCGACGGCGATCGTGCGGGTAAAGGTGAGGCCGGCTTCGTTGGTGAAGGTCAGCGTAAGAGGTGTCGCCTCGGTCAGCTTTGCGCCTTCGGGTGCCGTCCAGACGGTGTTGGGGCCCGGAACGGAACCGGCATTTTCGCCGGCGATAAACCCGAGTTCGGCAAAATAGCCGTCCCGTGTTTCGGCAGGATTGAACAGGGTAACGATCGGGCTCGTCGGATCGACGGTCTCGCGGTACTGTCGCAGCTTCAGATCGTCGAAGCGGGCACCGGTGAGATTGATGGAGCCGACGAGATCCTGGGTGTCGATCTCGACGCGGGCCGTCCGGGCCACGGCGGCATCGCGGCTTGCTTCCGGATTGGCGGCCGCACCCGCTGGCAAGCTACCGTCAACCGTGGCTGCAGGGCTCGTCGCCTGCTGCTCGGCCTGCGCCTGCTGCTGGGCGATCTGCGCCTCCTGAGCCTGACGCTGGGCCTCGATACGCGGGTTCATATAGAAGAACTGCCAGGCGAGGACGATCACCACCGATAAGGCAATCGCGATGAAATAGTTGCGGTTGTTCTGCATCACTCTTTCCTGGGAGCGGTCTTGTTCGACCGGGAGTTATTCGTCTGGCGGTTTTCGATGCGCAGGATCAATTGCCGGGACAATTGATCGAAAGGTACATCGAGTACCTCGCGCCGGGCGACAATGACATAGTCGTGTCCCGGCTGCATTGCAAACGCCGCATTCAGTCGCACGGCTTCTTTCAGCCTGCGCCGCATGCGGTTACGTTCCACTGCATTGCCGTGTTTCTTGGTGACTGTGAAGCCCACGCGGGGCCGCGCGTCATCCTTGCGGTCGAGAACCTCCAGAAGGAAGGTGCGACCCTTGCGCGCTTCGCCGTGCCTGACGGCGAGAAACTGAGGCCGGCTCTTGAGCCGGCCAACAGATGTCTTGGAGTCCGTGGACGTCATGGGCCCGTCAGTCTCGTCGGGCTCATCCGGCCTTAGGCCGAGAGCTTCGCGCGACCGCGAGCGCGGCGTGCGTTGAGGACCTGACGGCCGCCCTTGGTGGCCATACGCGCACGGAAACCGTGGCGGCGCTTGCGAACAAGCTTGGAAGGTTGGAAAGTACGCTTCGACATTTATTTAATACCGCGGTGTGCGGCCCTTCTTGGATGTGCAAATTGCAACAGCGTTTTGGTTCGTCGCACGGGTGAGCGCCGCCGGGCGCCTGTATCCGAACGTGCGCGGCTTATAGTGTCAGGGCGCACAGGAGTCAATCACGCGGCTTTTTAGCCTCTATCTTGCGAATAAAGGCGAAAAAACCGCGTCTCGCCACACATCCGCCACGCCGGCTCCATCGTTTATACTGGTGACCACGCAAAGAACATGACCAAACTTTCATGTTCCTTCGCGGCTTGCGCGTGATACGCATGAGAAGACAGCTTCACACTGACGTGAAGTCGTGCCGGACGGCGCCATAATTGGGCAGGCCGGAACGATAAGGAATGAGGGCCGATGCTCGACCGGCAGGACAATCATCTGCAGGCCGACCTCTCCGGGGGGTATGCCATGCCGTCCCGCATCAGGGGACTATCCGGCAAGCTCCTGTGGCTGACAATCGCCTTCGTAATGCTGGCTGAGATCCTGATCTTTGCACCGTCCGTTGCCACGATGCGCCAGCGCTGGCTGCAGGATCGGCTGAACACAGCCGCTGCTGCTGGAGTGGTGATCGATGGACTCCAGCCGCTGGAGCTGCCCCGTGGTGTTCAGGAAGATACGCTGACGACCACGGGAACGAAGGCCATCGTGCTTCGCAAGGACGGCACCTCGCGCCTGCTTGCCGTGACCGAGATGCCGAGCGAAGTGGATGCCGCCTTCGACCTCTCGGATTACTCGGAGCTCGGATCGATCCGCGACGCCTTCTACACGCTGATCTTCGGCGGCGACCGCCTGTTGCGCGTCTACGGGCCCATCGCGGAAGGCAGTGACGTGACTGTCGAGATCGTCATGGACGAAGCGCCGCTGCGCACGGCCATGCTCGGCTATGCCCGAAACATCCTCTTCATCTCCTTGATTATTTCCGTTATCGCTGCCGTCCTGATGTTCCTGGCGATCAATCGCGTGATGATCATGCCGGTGCGACGTCTGGCCCGAAGCATGCAGGTGTTCGCGGAAAATCCCGAAGATCCCACGCGCGTGTTGCCGCCGACCGTCGGAAATGACGAGATCGCGGTTGCTGGGCGTCATCTTTCACGGATGCAGGACCAATTGCAGAAGACGCTGCGGCAGCAGAAGACGCTCGCTGACCTCGGTCTCGCCGTCTCCAAGATCAATCACGACATGCGCAACATCCTGGCCTCGGCCCAGCTGATGTCCGACCGTCTGGTCGATGTCGACGATCCCCTGGTGAAAAGCTTCGCCCCCAAGCTCTTGCGCACCATCGATCGCGCCGTCGGCTATACCAGCGAGGTTCTCTCCTATGGCCAGACCTCGGAAGCCGAGCCGCGCCGTCGCCGCTTCCTTTTGTCTGAAGTCTGTCAGGAGGTTCGGGATCTCCTGCATCTGAGCCACGAGGCGGGTATCGAATTCATCGACAACGTCGGCGTCGACATCGAGGTCGATGCCGATAGCGAGCAACTCTTCCGCGTCATTCACAACATCTGCCGCAACGCCATCCAGGCGCTGGCCACCTTCACGCCTGATGATCCGGAGCATGTCCGGCGCATCACCGTATCCGCCCAGCGAACCGGATCGGTCGTGGCCATCGTCATCGACGACACGGGCCCCGGCATGCCGCGCAAGGCGCGGGAGAACCTCTTCACTGCCTTCCGTGGTTCGGCGCGTTCCGGCGGCACGGGCCTCGGTCTTGCGATTGCCCGGGAACTTGTGATCGCCCATGGTGGAACAATCGCCCTTGTGGAAAAGCCGGGTCCCGGCACCATGTTCCGTGTCGAAATCCCCGACAGGCCAGTGGCTCTCGACGACTGGCGCGCCCGCGCCTGAGGCCGTCCGGCGAGGCACGTGACAGGAAAATGACTCTTTTTTCGAAAAGGGCGCTTGCAATCCTGATCGTCCCGCTTTAGAGGATCGCCACACGCCGACGCACAGTCGGCCTTGGCAAGCACCCGTAGCTCAGCTGGATAGAGCACCAGACTACGAATCTGGGGGTCAGGAGTTCGAATCTCTTCGGGTGCGCCATTTACTCTCGCTTTCATCATGGCATGATTGTCGGCGTCAGCTGACCAAGGGCAAGCTTATTGCCGTGACTCTACGTGCGGTCTTACTCGCGGGGATCGCCAAAGCCGTTTTCATGAACACGCAATAAAAGCACTTGGATATCTCGTTCCCCTGATTTAACACGGCCCCGGCAACGTTGCAGGTCGCCGCCTGTGATGTATCCCCTTGAGATGTCGCATAAGCTTGTGCTCTTGAAGGGCAGTGGCCCGCTTTCGCGACGGGCTGGTCGACGGGCATGGGGTAATGACATGAGATGGAAGCGCACTCTTCAATTGCTCGACGTTCACGCCGAGGGTGAAATCGGCAAGGTCGCCATCGGTGGCGTGCCGAAGATCCCGGGTGAGACCGTCGCCGAGCAGTTGCTTTGGCTGAACACGGATCCCAAGGGCGAGGCGCTGAGGCGCATGCTGGTGCTCGAGCCGCGCGGCGCACCTATCGGCTCCGTGAACCTGCTGCTGCCGCCGAAGAACCCCTCCGCCGATGCCGCCTTCGTCATTCTCCAGCCCGACCAGGCCCATGCGAGCTCCGGCTCCAACTCGATCTGCGTGACGACGGCGCTTTTGGAAAGCGGCATGGTCGAGATGCAGGAGCCCGAGACGGTCGTCATGCTGGAAACGGCAGCCGGACTCGTCAAGGCGACCGCCACCTGCCGTGACGGGCGCTGCGAGCGCGTCAAGCTCACCATGGTGCCGTCCTTCGTGCACGAGCTGGATGTGACGCTCGACACCGAGCAATGGGGCCGCATCACCTTCGATCTGAGCTATGGCGGCATCTTCTATGCGCTCGTCGATGTCGGTCAGGTCGGGCTCACGATCGAAAAGGGCAATGCCCGGGCGCTTGTCGAGGCCGGCATGATCCTGAAGGAAGAGATCAATCGCAAGATCCCCGTTGTCCATCCCGAGATCCCGGCCATTTCCGGCGTTGCCTATGTGATGTTCCGCGATGTCGATCCTGACGGTGCAATCCGCACCTGTACCACGATGTGGCCGGGGCGCGTCGATCGCTCGCCCTGTGGCACCGGCAACTCGGCCAATCTTGCGACGCTCCATGCGCGTGGCAAGGCGAAGGTTGGCGACGTGATGCTGTCGCGGTCGATCATCGGCTCCGAATTCGAGGTCGGACTCTCGGCGCTGTCGGAGGTCGCCGGATGTCCTGCCGTCATTCCGACGATCAGCGGTCGCGGCTTCACCTTCGGCCTGCATCAGGTCGCGCTCGATCCCTTCGATCCCTTCGAGCGCGGCTTTGCCCTCACCGACGTCTGGGGGCCGTCATCGGGTTCCATCGGTTGACTCTTGCGCACCGGTTTCTGCATTGTTTCAAATTGAATGAAATTCGATGCTCTGCGGTAGCCGAATTGTAAGGGTCTTGGTTTTCGACATCTTGCTAAGCATCGATACCGGCGAATAAGTAAGCTCCATCGTCATGAACGCGACAAGTAATCCGTAAATGAAAGCAAACGCTACGACAGGCTCCGCCCTGCCGCTTCCGGCAACAACGCTTCCGACACTGCGCGGATGTGCGATTTTTTCTGGTCTCACGCCGGAAGAGGACCGCGAATGGCTTTTGCGCTGCCATTCTCGTACGCTGAGTGCCGGCGAAAGTCTGGTCGACTTCGAGGATATGTCCAAGGATGTCTTCATCGTCCAGACGGGCGAGATCCGCGCCGTGCTGCGTTTCTCCGTCGGTAAGGAGGCCATTCTCGGCAGCTTCAAGCGCGGCGACATCCTCGGCGAACAGTCCGCCATCGATGATATGGCCCGTTCCGCAAGCCTCATGGCCGTTAGCGACGCAACGGTGACCGTGATCCCCTGCATCGTCTTTCTCGACATTCTGCGGCAGAGGTCTGATGTCGCGCTGGCGCTGCTGCAGCTTCTTTCGAAGCGTATCAGGGCGATGAACGATCGCCTGTCGGAACTCTCGTTTCTCGACACCAAGCACCGCCTTTACAACACGCTGCTAAGGCTTTCGCGCGTGCGCAACGACGGTGGTCGTGAACGCATCATTTCGCCGCCGCTGGTGCATGCGGAACTGGCAGAACATATCGGCGCTAGCCGAGAGACGGTGTCGCGCGAGATGTCGAGGCTGGCGCGCGAACAGCTGGTGGAGCGCACCAGCCGCGCCATCGTTCTGAAGAACCCCGTGGAACTGTCCCGACGGATCTCGCGCGCCCTCGAGGGCTGAGCGCAGCCGCTGGATCAGGGGTAGATTACGCCCTTGCGCAGGATCACATTGGCGTAGAGGCGCGGCTCACCCGTCTGTACGACGGTATGGGCGGCCTTGACCCGGTTGTAGAAATCCGCACCGATCAGCTTCGTCACGGGTACTTTCGGCTCATGCTTTGCGCAGCAGTCGATGATCTCCTGATGCACCGGATCGACCTGGTCCGGCCTCCCACCGACGACAGACCGAAAGATCGCCTCCGGCACGAAATCGTCGATCGGCATCACGCTGAGGATCGCGTTCAGCACGGGCACGAGGTGATGCCCGTCGAGGCGTACCAGGCGCCGCGCATGTTCGAGCGCAGGGTAGTTGCCGTCAACGATGGCGATCTCGTCGCCATGGCCCATGGCGCGGAGGGTGGCGAGAAGTTCGGGGCTTAGGAGGGGATCAATGCCCTTCAGCATGGGTGGTATCCTTGAACAACACGGTTTGATCGATGAGATAGCGGTCGAAGATCGGCAGGCTCGCGCCGCCGATGGCGCGGGCCTGATCGCCGACCTCGCCCTCGACGATGTCGGGAATGACGACGCCCTGCAGGTCGAGGCGGTTCATCGCCTCGATGGTGGCCTTGACCAGGCGATGGCGAACCCAGGCCGGGAAGCCGCCGTCGATGATCGCGGCAGCAAAGTCGATGATCGATGCGGCCGCGATCACGGCCTGAGCCAGCGCTGCTGCCGTATCCTGGATCCAGATTTCCAGCGGCTCGCCGAAGTCGATCCATTCTTCCGCTGCATACCAGAGCGGCTGGGGATCGAGCCCACGTTCTCGCAGCAGGTTCTCGAGAACGAAGATCGAGGCGATGTCGAGAAGCTGGCGCGTCTGGCCGTGTTTGTCGCGGACGGGCAGGGGGCCGATCGCTCCTGCGGTCCCGGTTCGGCCGACGAAGAGGGACGAATTGACGACGATGCCGCCGCCGATGAACGAGCCGATGTAGAAGTAGACGAAATCCGGGTAGCGTTGGCCTGCGCCAAACACCAGTTCTGCTCCGCAGGCACTGGTCGCGTCGTTGCGCAGATAGACGGGATGCGCCATGCGGCTCTGGACCTCGACCTGCAGGTCGACCTTGCGCCAGATATCCATCGCCCCTTCCGGTGCGCCGACTTCCTCGGCCCAGTTCCAGAGTTCGAAGGGGGCGGCAATGCCGATTCCGGCAATGCGTGCCCGCGTGTGTTCGTCCATTTCAGCTTCCATGGCGGCGATGCCGTCACAGATGAAGGGCAGGAGATGATCGGGATGGGGGTAGCGATAGGTGCGGTGGCGTTGCTCCCGAATCGTGCCGGCGAAATCCATCAGCACGAGGTCGGCGCTTCGGCGGCCAATTTTCACGCCGAAGGAAAAGACCGCTTCCGGGTTGATGAACATCGGAACGGAGGGCTGGCCGACACGGCCGCGGATCGGTTCGCCGCGCATCAAGAGTTCGTCGCTTTCGAGCGAGCGCATGATAACCGAGACGGTCTGGGCGGAAAGGCCGGTAAGGCGAGCGATATCGGCCTTCGAACAGCCAGGATTCTGCCGCACGAGTGATAGGACCAGCCGCTCGTTATAGGCGCGCACGCGCACCTGGTTCGAGCCGCCGCCGGCGCTCACCCTGGGCGCCGGATCCGCCAGTCGTGCATGATCATCCTGTGACACTGAAGGCCGCTCCTCCCGACCGCTTCCTTTTACGAAAGCGCTCGCAGAATGTCACACCGATTTAATAATTCAACTGGATTTATTTATTGACAGCTGAAATGTCCTCATGTTCTAAATGGGCCCGTGGAGGAGTGGATGCCTGATGGCAGCCGATCGGATCGCCGGAGGGTGATCCGTGCCGACACGCTGCGGCCGGAGGAGCTGGCCGACACCATTCGGGAGGATTACCAAATGAAAAAGTCTCTGATCACTGCTGCCCTGTCGACCCTTGCCCTCGGCGTTGTTTTCGCCGCCCCGGCACAGGCAGCCGACGTTTCTGCCTGCCTCATCACCAAGACCGACACCAACCCCTTCTTCGTCAAGATGAAGGAAGGCGCGACCGCCAAGGCCGCCGAGCTTGGCGTGACGCTCAAGTCCTATGCCGGCAAGGTCGACGGCGATAGCGAAAGCCAGGTTGCCGCCATCGAAACCTGCATTGCCGACGGCGCAAAGGGCATTCTGCTCACCGCATCCGACACCAAGGGCATTGTTCCGGCTGTTCAGAAGGCCCGTGACGCAGGTCTCCTCGTCATCGCCCTCGACACGCCGCTGGAGCCGATCGATTCTGCCGACATGACCTTCGCGACCGACAACCTTCTCGCCGGCGAACTGATCGGCAAGTGGGCAGCAGCAACCCTCGGCGACGCCGCCAAGGACGCCAAGATAGCCTTCCTCAACCTGACCCCCTCGCAGCCGTCGGTCGATGTCCTGCGTAACCAGGGCTTCATGAAGGGCTTCGGCATTGACGTGGTCGACATCAACAAGATCGGCGACGAAACCGATCCGCGCATCGTTGGCCATGACATCACCAACGGCAATGAAGAAGGCGGCCGCACCGCCATGGAAAACCTTCTCCAGAAGGATCCGTCTATCAATGTCGTTCACACCATCAACGAACCGGCAGCCGCCGGCGCCTATGAAGCGCTGAAGGCCGTTGGCAAGGAAGGTGACGTGCTGATCGTGTCGGTCGACGGCGGTTGCCCGGGCGTCAAGAACGTCGCCGAAGGCGTGATCGGTGCCACCTCGCAGCAGTATCCGCTGCTGATGGCATCGCTCGGCATCGAAGCGATCAAGAAGTTCGCAGACACCGGTGAAAAACCGGCGGCCTCCGAAGGCAAGAGCTTCTTCGACACGGGCGTCGCCCTCGTCACCGACAAGCCGGCAGCCGGCGTCGAGTCGATCGACACCAAGGTCGGCACCGAGAAGTGCTGGGGCTGATCGAAACTCCTGCGCCTGAACTGAAACGTCGGCGGGAGCTCGTCTCCCGCCGCTAGGCGCAACGCCCGGCCTTTGCGCGGCGGCAGGTCGGGCGTATCCTTCATGTAAAATACTGAGACCAACGGCAGGGAGGATGACCCATGCAGCCGGCCAATCCCGAGACGCGGACCACGCAAGAATTTGAAAAGGTCCTGTCGTCGAGTTCGACCGAAGTCGCCTCGTTCGACCGTCATGAAAAGAGTGCCCTCGAGCGCTTCCAGCATTTCTTGCATTCAAGCCCGGCAGCCGTTGCGCTGATCGTGCTTGTTCTGTCGATCGCCGTCTTCGGCCTTATTCTCGGCGGCAAGTTCTTCTCCGCCTTCACGATGACGCTCATTCTGCAGCAGGTCGCGATTGTCGGGATCGTTGGAGCAGCGCAGACGCTGGTAATCCTGACGAAGGGCATCGATCTCTCGGTCGGCGCCATCATGGTTCTGTCGTCGGTGGTCATGGGCCAGTTTGCCTTCCGCTACGGCCTTCCTCCCGAGCTTGCCGTGATTTGCGGTCTCGGTGTCGGCGCCTTTTGCGGCTTCATCAATGGGGTGCTCGTGGCGCGCATGAAACTGCCGCCCTTCATTGTGACGCTCGGCATGTGGCAGATCGTGCTTGCCACCAACTTCCTTTATTCCGCCAACGAGACGATCCGCAGCCAGGACATCGATGCGAACGCGCCGATCCTTAAGTTCTTCGGGGAGAACATCCGCATGGGCGGCGCGGTACTGACCTATGGCGTTATCGCCATGGTGCTCCTCGTTGCACTCCTCTGGTATGTGCTGAACCACACCGCCTGGGGCCGCCACGTCTATGCGGTCGGTGACGATCCGGATGCGGCGGAACTCGCAGGCGTCAACGTCAAGCGCATGCTGATCTCCGTATACACGCTGTCCGGCCTCATCTGCGCGCTCGCCGGCTGGGCCTTGATCGGCCGAATCGGCTCGGTTTCCCCGACCGCCGGACAGTTTGCCAATATCGAATCCATCACGGCCGTGGTGATCGGCGGCATTTCGCTCTTTGGCGGGCGTGGCTCGATCCTCGGCATGATCTTCGGCGCGCTGATCGTCGGTGTCTTCCAGCTCGGCCTGCGCCTGATCGGCACGGACCCGCAATGGACCTATCTCTTGATCGGCGTTCTCATCATCGCCGCCGTGGCAATCGACCAGTGGATCAGAAAGGTAGCAGGCTGATGACCCAGGAACCCATTCTCACAGCCCGCGGCCTGGTCAAGCGTTACGGCCGCGTCACCGCCCTCGATCAGGCAGACTTCGATCTCTATCCCGGCGAAATCCTCGCGGTCATCGGTGACAACGGGGCCGGCAAGTCTTCGCTGATCAAGGCGATCTCCGGTGCCGTTTCGCCTGATGAGGGCGAGATCAGGCTCGAAGGCAAGCAGATCAACTTCCGCTCGCCGATCGATGCGCGTAATGCCGGCATCGAGACCGTGTACCAGAACCTCGCTCTGTCGCCGGCGCTCTCGATTGCCGACAACATGTTCCTCGGCCGCGAACTGCGCAAACCGGGCATCATGGGTAGCGTATTCCGTAAGCTGGACCGGCCGGCGATGGAGAAGATCGCCCGCGACAAGCTGTCCGAACTCGGCCTGATGACGATCCAGAACATCAATCAGGCGGTGGAGACGCTCTCAGGCGGCCAGCGCCAGGGTGTGGCAGTCGCGCGTGCGGCGGCCTTCGGCTCCAAGGTCATCATCCTCGATGAGCCTACGGCCGCACTCGGGGTCAAGGAGAGCCGCAAGGTACTCGAACTGATCCTTGACGTCCGCTCGCGCGGCCTGCCGATCGTGCTGATCAGTCACAACATGCCGCATGTCTTCGAGGTTGCCGATCGCATCCACGTTCACCGTCTCGGAAAGCGTCTCTGCGTCATCAATCCTAAGGACTACACCATGTCGGATGCCGTCGCCTTCATGACCGGCGCCCGTCCGGCCCCAGAGGTCGAGCGCGCCGCATGACGCCGGTGCTGGATGATCTGATCACCGAGATCGAGCGGCGGGCGCAGGATGGCGTCCGCCTGCTCGTAGCTGTGGCCGGACCACCAGGCGCGGGTAAGTCAACTTTGGCGGATCGTTTGCATCAAACTCTGACGGAGAGGGGCCACCGTAGCGCGGTTTTACCGATGGATGGCTTCCACCTCGACAATGCGATCCTTGAAGAGCGCGGTGACATCGCCCGCAAGGGCGCTCCGCATACTTTCGACATCAGGGGCCTGGGCGACATCCTGAGAGCCGTCAAGGCCGGCGGTGAAGTCTTCACGCCCGTCTTCGATCGTGACCGCGAACTCGCCATCGCCGCCGCGCGATGCATTGTCGCGGAAGATCGCATCGTCATTGCCGAGGGCAATTATCTCCTGCTGCAGCAGGGGCGCTGGGCGAGCCTGGCGGATCTCTTCGACCTTACCGTCATGGTTGCGCCGCCGATCAGTGAACTGGAGCGCAGGCTCGTAGCACGCTGGACCCATTATGGTCTCACACCGGCACAGATCGAAGCGAAAGTGGAAGGCAATGATTTGCCCAATGGTAGGCTCGTCATCGAGCGCAGCGCGGCGGCCGATTTCACCTTCAATACGCTGTGAACACGCCCGTCTCAAGGTGTAGTCGAGCCTGCGAAAATTCTTAAGTTCTAATTAAATGTGCCATCGGTAAAATTGTACCGGTTTGGTTCAGCGAATTTCAGCCTCCCCCTGATACAACTCCTCCATGAAAGGTTAACGCAGTTCCCGTCCGGCCTGGAAGGCTGACGGAGCCTGGGCTGGGCGTGTTCATGGGGGTTTGGAAATGGCCATACTAATTGTCGAAGACAATCCGACCAATGCGATGATCATCAAGCATCTCGCAAAGAAGGTCACCGTTGAAGAGATCAAGGTTGCCGGCGATGGCAACACGGCTCTGATGCTGTGTCATGCCGAGAACTTCGAAATGTTGATTGTCGACCACATGCTGCCGGGCATGTCCGGGCTTCAGTTTGTCAAGGCCGTGCGCCTGATGGACCGTTACCGTGATGTTCCTGTGGTGATGGTGACGGCAGACGACGAGCCGCGTCTTCGCGAGGAAGCAAAGGCAGCCGGTATCACGGACTTCCTGCACAAGCCGGTTGAAGCGGTCGCCTTCCGCAAGCTGCTTTCGGATCACATCGGCGCAGGCGCCGTGCATCCGGAACTGCGTTCGGCCTGATCGGAAGGAGCTGCACCATGAAAAGCATTATCGCTACGATACTTGCAATCGGTCTCTCTGCAACGGCCGCCCTGGCGCTGGAAGCGCCGAGCGGACCGGTCGTGCTGACCGTGACGGGCAAGATCTCCAATACCAACGCCGGTGACGCCGCTCAGTTCGACATGGCGATGCTGGAGAAGCTGAAAGGCCGCAAGGGCGAGATGGAAACGCCCTGGACAACTGGCAGGGTGACCTTCGAAGGCCCGCTCCTGCGCGAAATCCTCGCTGCAGTCGGTGCGACCGGCACGAATTTGAAGGTCCGCGCCCTGAACGACTACGCCGCCGATGTGCCGGCAGAAGATGCCAAGCTCGACACGATCCTCGCCACCAAGATTGATGGCAAGCCCATGTCGATCCGCGACAAGGGCCCGCTGATGCTGGTCTATCCATTCGATCTGAATGCAGACCTGTTCAACGAGAAGTATTTCTCGCGGTCTGTCTGGCAGATCAAGGAAATCGAGGTCGGCCAGTGACACTGACAGGCGCCAAAGCCCGGAAATTTGCAGGCGGAGGCACCGTTGCCTTCGTTCTGCAGACCGTGTCTGCAGTGCTTTTGATCGTGCTTCTGGTTCTCTTTGTCGATATCGCGCGCCAATACCGGATCATGGAGGATGGCGTCCGCGAAAATTCGCTCTGGTCGGTCTATCAACTGGACCGCGAAGTACGACAGTTCAGTCATAGCCTGAGCAGCGCGAAAGCCGATCCACAGGATCCGCAACTGCTCGACGATCTGTCCCTGCGCTACGACATCCTCTATTCCCGCGTCTCGATCCTCGATCAAGCGAAGTTCGGGACCTACTTCTCCGGCGACGAGCTTATTCGCGGCTACATCGCCGCCGTGACGGAAGGTGTCCGCAAGGTCCAGCCGATCTTTGATGACTATGCGGACGGGATAACTCCGACCTCCGGGCAGCTGCAGGAACTCGACACTGCACTGGTTTCCATGGGCCGCGTGGCAGAGGATTTCCTGCTTTACACCAATACCCGTGTCAGCCACGAGCGCGCCGATAGCCGGTCAACGATCCTCAGCCTGGAGCGAACCTCCACCGTCATGCTGAGCCTGCTGATGGTGTCGGTGGTCTTCCTCGTCATTACGCTCAATCGACAGCTTCGCTCGGTCCGGCAGTCGAGCCATGAATTGCAGGTCATGGCAACTCAATTGAGTGAGGCCTATGAAGCGGCTGACGCCGGCAACCGCGCGAAGTCGCAATTCATGGCCACCATGGGCCACGAGATCCGTACGCCGCTGAATGCGATCCTCGGCATGTCGGAACTGCTCGAGCTTTCGGAACTGCCTGACGACACGATCCAGAGCGTCAAAACCATCCGCTCGTCTGGCGAGGCCCTGCTCGAGATCATCAACGAGATCCTCGACTTCTCCAAGATCGAGCACGGCAAGCTCGAGCTGGAGGAGCGTGCCTTCGACGTCTGCGCGCTCGCTGAAAGCACGGTCAGCATCATCCGCGGCCGCGCCGACGATCACGAGAACACGGTGATCCTCGACCTGCCGGATTCCCTGCAGGCGCTCTACGTCAAGACCGACCCGACGCGTCTGCGCCAGGTTCTCCTCAACCTCCTGTCGAATGCCGTCAAGTTCACCCATCACGGCACGGTGACGCTGCGCCTGCGCGACTTCTACCGCGAAGGCAAACTGATGATCCGCTTCGAGGTGGAAGATACGGGCATCGGCATCGATGAGGCCGGCCTCGACAAGCTGTTCAAGCCCTTTTCCCAGGTCGATGCCTCGATCAGCCGTCGCTATGGCGGCACCGGTCTCGGCCTCACCATCTGCAAGCAGATCGTCGAGAAGCTGGGCGGCGAGCTCGGCATGAGCAGCACGGTCGGTGTCGGCTCGATCTTCTGGTTCGAACTGGGCGTTGTCCCGGTAACCCGCGAAGAAGCGAACGGTCTCGCCGCTCAGGTCGTCGCCGAAGAGACGTTGCCGCGATGCCGCATCCTGTTGGTCGAAGACAACAAGGTGAACCAGATTGTCGCCACCCGTTTCCTGGCGCGCCTGGGCCAGGATGTCGAGATTGCCAATGACGGTGCTGAAGCCGTGTCCATTTCTCGAGAGCAGCGCTTCGATTTGATCCTCATGGACATGCAGATGCCTGTCATGGACGGCATCGAGGCGACGAAGCGCATCATTGCCGAGCGCGGCCCCTCTGCCGATGTGCCGATCATCGCCATGACCGCAAACGCTTCTGACGACGATCGACGCCGTTGCCTTGATGCGGGCATGCAGGGATTTGAATCCAAGCCAGTGACACTTGAGAGATTGAAGAAAATGATTGCCCACACGACGTCTTCCGCACGCGAAAGTGCGCCGGCAGCGGGCACGACGACGGCCCCGCAGAAGCTTGAATTGCCTGAACTGGATTTTGCCGAGATCCCGCTTCACATGCCCGCCCTCGGCATCGAGGGGCTGGACGAAGCGCGTCACGCCGAACTGGTGGATGCCTTGGGCGAAGAGGTGTTCCAGGAGCTGGTGGAATCCTTCTTCGACGATGCGACCAGTCTGCTCGATGAGCTGAACGAGGCCCTTCGCCGCAACGACCCTGAGAAAATCGACCGTGTCCTGCACACCATCAAGGGCGCAGCCTCGAATGTCGGGCTCAATGATCTGGCCGTAAAGGCCCACGCGTTGCGCAGCCAGAGACCGGTTGCCGCGGATATCGAAATGCTGGGCGAGGAAATTCTCGCTCTGAAATTCAAACTGGTTGCCTGAGAAGCACGGAGGCGTTCATGCGTATTTTGTTGGTGGACGACAACAGCACCAATCTGAAGCTCCTGACGAAGCTCGTCGGTAAGCTCGATCACTGCGAAGCCTTGCCTTTTGCGAGCCCCGATTCCGTGCTGTCAGCCCTGCCGGAGCTCGATTTCGACATTGCCATCATCGATTACCAGATGCCGGTGTATAACGGGGTGGAGCTCTATACGGAGATCGTCCGTTTCGAGAAATATGCCAACGTCCCGGTGATCTTCGTCACCGCCGATAAGGACATGACGACCCGCATGGCGGCTCTCAATGCCGGTGCGATCGATTTCCTGACCAAGCCGGTGAACCCGGTCGAGTTTCAGGCGCGTGTGCAGAATATCGTCAGCCTTTCCCGTGCCCGTCGCCAGCTTGCCGACCAGGCCGAGTGGCTTCGCCGCGAGGTCGAACGTGCCGTGGGCGAACTGCGCGAGCGCGAGCAGGAGATCATCCATCGCCTGACCCTCGCTGCCGAGTACAAGGATCCGGAGACGGCCCGCCACACATTGCGTGTCGCTGCCTATTCGGAAGCGATCGCGATCGAGCTGGGTCTGCCGAGCCATGTCTGCCACGACATCCGGCTGGCGGCTCCCATGCACGATATCGGCAAGGTCGCGATGCCCGACACGGTTCTTCTGAAGCAGGGGCGTCTGACGGAAGCCGAATATCGCCAGATGCAGTCGCATGCAGAAATCGGCAGCGACATTCTCGGGCGCTCCCGTTCCTCGCTTCTGCAACTGGCCTCGGAGATTGCGGCCAGCCACCATGAGCGCTGGGACGGGCAGGGCTATCCGAACCGTCTCGTCGGGACCGCAATCCCGATCTCCGGGCGCATCGTCTGCGTTGCCGACAACTTCGACGCGCTGACGACGGAACGCCCTTACAAGCCGGCCTGGAGCTTCGAGCGTACCGTCGAGCATATCCTCGGCCGCGCTGGCACCCAGTTCGATCCGGATTGTGTGGCCGCCTTCGAGCGGGCGCTTCCGCGGATCCAGGCGATCATGGAGCAGGATCGCCGTGAGCAGATGGAGGAAGCGGAAAAGACGATCGTATCAGCGAACGAACGGGTCGCCTGATCCTTTGATCCGGCGGGATGGACATGCTAAGGGCGGCGAGTTCTCGTCAAGCCGGAGGCTCGCCCCATGTCATCCCTCACTATCCGCCGCCCCGACGACTGGCATCTGCATCTGCGCGATGGTGCGATGCTGGAAGGCGTGATCGGCGACACCAGCCGCCACTTCGCCCGTGCGATCATCATGCCAAACCTCGTGCCGCCGGTGGTGACGACCGATGACGCCCGAGCCTATCGCGAGCGGATCCTGAAGGCGGTGCCACAGGGCGACCGCTTCGAGCCGTTGATGACGCTCTATCTCACGGAACACACCAATCCCTATGACGTGGAAGAGGGCAAACGCTCCGGCCTGATCACGGCGGTGAAGCTCTACCCGGCCGGTGCCACGACCAATTCCCATGGCGGCGTACGCGACATGGAAAAGGCCATGCCCGTGCTGGAGCGCATGGCAAAGGTCGGGCTGCCGCTCTGCGTCCATGGCGAGGTGACGACGCCCGAAGTCGACATCTTCGACCGCGAAAAGGTCTTTATCGATACGGTTCTCGATCCGCTGCGCAAGCGCCTGCCGGAACTGAAGGTCACGATGGAGCACGTGACCACCGAGGACGGCATCGAGTATATCCGCTCGGCCGAGCGCAATCTCGCCGGCTCGATCACCACCCATCATCTGATCATCAACCGCAACGACATTCTCGTCGGCGGTATCCAGCCGCATTACTATTGCCTGCCGGTTGCCAAGCGCGAGAACCACCGTCAGGCGCTGCGTAAGGCTGCCGTCTCCGGCGATGCCAGGTTCTTCCTCGGTACCGATAGCGCGCCGCATGTCGACCCGCTGAAGGAATGCGCCTGCGGCTGCGCCGGCATCTATACCTCGATTAACACGATGAGCTGCCTTGCCCATGTCTTCGAACAGGAGAATGCGCTTGATAAGCTCGAGGCATTCACCTCGCTGAACGGACCGGCCTGGTATGGCCTGCCCGCAAACGAAGAGACCATTACCCTGGTGAAGCGCACAGAGCCGATCGAGTTTCCGGGCAAGATCTTCACGGGCGCCGGGCCGGTGACGGTCTTCGATCCTAAATTCCCGCTGCACTGGGATGTCGCCTGAACCGAAAAATGCCTCGCTGATAACGCGAGGCATTTCTTTGAAGGCGTGGAGGGGCTGAAACAGCCTGCGTCAGGTTCCGAGCGAGCCGAGCTGCGGCCAGAGGCCAAGCACGCCGATAACGATAAGATAGATCGCGACCACATAGTTCAAAAGGCGCGGCATGATGAGAATGAGAATGCCGGCGATGAGAGCGATGAGCGGCTGAATGACGAGCATGTTGTCCATGGAGATTTGTCCTTCGTGGATGGTGAGCCGTAAAGATCTGTCGAGGCTGATTGTTCCATGCCACGCCCATCTGGCGGGTCGCCCGGCTAGCTGCTATTGCCGAAGAAACCAGACAGACAGGAGCGCCCGATGATCCAGACCCCCTTCACCGATCCCGCCGTGATGGCCGAACTCGTGGCGAAGATGCTCTGGGAGATCAAGGCGGTACATTTCAATGCGGCCGAGCCCTATAAGCTTTCCTCGGGCATGAAGAGCCCCGTTTACATCGATTGCCGCAAACTCCTCTCATACCCGCGCGTGCGCTCGACCGTGATGGATTTTGCCGCAGCGACGCTCATGCGTAATGCCGGTTTCGAGCAGTTCGACTGCATCGCGGGTGGCGAGACGGCGGGTATTCCCTTTGCAGCACTTCTCGCCGATCGCCTCGGTCTGCCGATGATCTATGTGCGCAAAGCCCCGAAGGGCCACGGCCGCAACGCCCAGATCGAGGGCCACATGCCGGAAGGGTCGCGCGTTCTCGTGATCGAGGACCTGACGACGGCCGGCGGCAGCATGTTCAAATTCATCGATGCCATCAGGGCTGCCGGCGGCGTGGTCGATCACGGCATCGCGCTCTTCTTCTACGGCATCTTCCCCGAGGCTCTGGAGCGCTTCGATGATGGCAAGGTGAAGCTCCACTACATCGCCACCTGGCGCAATGTCCTGGCCGTCGCCCGCGAACAGAAACTGTTCGACGAGAAGACGCTGTCGGAGGTCGAGGCCTTCCTCGATGCCCCGCTCGAATGGTCGGGTCGCAATGGTGGGATTTCGTCACTCGCCTGAGCGAATGCCCAAAGTCGCACTGGAAAATAAGAGCGGCTTCGTTTAAATCGATTGAAACGGAATCCTTGGGAGGTCGAGATGATCCTGTGTTGCGGCGAAGCGCTGATCGACATGTTGCCACGCGAAACCACGCTCGGCGAGCGCGCCTTTGCGCCCTATGCCGGCGGCGCTATCTTCAACACGGCAATTGCGCTTGGCCGTCTGGGCATCAAGACAGGCTTCTTTACCGGCCTCTCCGACGACATGCTGGGCGACATTCTGCGCGACACGCTGAAATCCTCCGGCGTCGATTTCAGCTATTGCGCCACGCTCTCGCGCCCTTGCACGATTGCGCTGGTCAAGCTGACCAACGGCCAGGCTTCCTATGCCTTCTACGACGAAAACACGGCAGGCCGGATGATCACCGAAGCTGATCTGCCCACGCTCGATGACAGCTGCGAGGCCCTGCATTTCGGCGCGATCAGCCTGATCCCGGAACCCTGCGGCTCGACCTACGAGGCGCTGATGACCCGCGAGCACAAGACCCGCGTGATCTCGCTCGACCCGAACATCCGCCCCGGCTTCATCAAGGACAAGCCGGCTCACCAGGCCCGCATCGCCCGCATGGCCGATATGTCCGACATCCTGAAATTCTCCGACGAAGACCTCGATTGGTTCGATCTCCAGGGCACCCAGGACGAACGTGCCGCCCACTGGCTGACGCGCGGCGCCAAGCTCGTGGTGCTGACCAAGGGCGCGGAAGGCGCGACAGCCTACACCGCCAATTTCAAGGTCTCGGTGCCCTCGAACAAGGTCGAAGTCGTCGACACCGTCGGCGCTGGCGACACGTTTGATGCGGGCATTTTGGCTTCCCTGAAGCGTCAGGGATTGCTGACCAAGGAGACGGTAGCAAAGCTCTCGGAAGAGGCTGTGCGCGAGGCACTGACGGTAGGCGCCAAGGCTGCGGCCGTGACTGTGTCGCGAGCAGGGGCAAATCCGCCGACGGCGGCTGAGATTGGGTTCTGAGACGGACGAGACCGCAAGGATCGCCATACGATTTGCGTAGCGTCTTGCAAGGGCGGGTGTATCCTGCCTGCCGATGCCGGGGCATCTCTACATGAATCAACGTAAAGTTGGCGCCGTCCGCGAGAACTAGCAGACACGCAGGTCACTCCGTTCCGAACAGTAAAATACAGTCTGAAAAATTAAGTCCCGGGCAACGTCTCCACCATAGATTGTGTTTGGCTGTTGGAGGCGGGAAATGAACCTTTATTCGAAGTTTAAGTCATTGTGCTTTGCGGTTTTAATCGCAGCTGCAGGTGTCGCTTCTGCAAAAGCCGGAGAATTCGAAGGGACCTGGCGCCAAATGAAGTCCAGCGCCGGTGAATGTCGCAAGTGCTCGCTCACCATCACCCGGGTTGGAGATGGGCTGAAAGTCATTGCCAACAACGACTGGTATGCAGCGGCCGTACCTGTTCCTAAACGTACGGCAGCCGAGTTGCCTTCTGCGCTGGGCACTGGCGTTTGGAAGAACGGAGGTCAGAAAAAGTCAATGAAAATTGCGCTGATCCGAGATCAGGACGAGCTTCAGGTGCTGCTAATTGTCGGAGGAGGCGCTAGCGCTCAGACGATAGCCGCAACTTTCCGAAAGCGCGTTCAAGCTTCAGGAAGCGGAGGTTAAGGCCACGGTAATCGTGGTTCGAGGCACGATGGCCGAAATCTCTCCGCGAAACTGAGGATCAAAGAGCAGCCTGTTACAGGCAATACCTCGATCCCCCGTCTCCTCAGCCCATCTTCCGCTCCGCCAGCGCCGAGACCAGCCCAACCGTCGAGCTGTCATGCCCGGTCGCGGCGACCTTGCCCTGCACTACCGGAAGCAGACCCGTTGCCAGCTCCTTGCCGAGCTCCACGCCCCATTGGTCAAATGAGTTGATGCGGAAGACGACGCCTTCGACGAAGACGCGGTGTTCGTAGAGCGCGATAAGGCGGCCCAGCGTGAAGGGGGTCAGTTGCTCGTAGACGAAGGTGATCGACGGACGATTGCCGGAGAAGACGCGGTGTGGGGCGAGGAAGTCGGCTTCTTCGCTGGCAACACCCTTGGCGGTCAACTGGCTCTTGGCCTCAGTCAGCGTGCGGCCCTTCATCAGGGCTTCCGATTGTGCCAGGCAATTGGCGATCAAGAGTTCGTGCTGGTGGCGCAATTCCGGCTCGAAGCCGTTGGCGGCGATCAGGAATTCGGCCGGGATGACGCTCGTGCCCTGGTGGATGAGCTGGTAGAAGGCATGCTGGCCATTGGTGCCGGGTTCGCCCCAGACGACAGGCCCCGACGCGCCCTGGACCGGCTTTCCGTCGATGGTGACGCTCTTGCCGTTCGATTCCATGTCCAGCTGCTGCAGATAGGCCGGGAAGCGTGACAGCCGCTGGTCATAGGGCAGGATCGCCCGCGTCGCATAGTTCAGCACGTTGCGATGATAGACGCCAAGCGCGCCGAGCAGCATCGGTAGGTTCGCACGGAAGGGGGCGTTGCGGAAATGCTCGTCCATCGCATGGCCGCCGGCAAGGAAATCGCCGAAATTGTCGGGCCCGATCGCGATCATCAGCGGCAGGCCGATGGCCGACCAGATCGAATAACGCCCGCCGACCCAGTCCCAGAAACCGAAGACGCGGGATGCATCGATGCCGAAGGCCGCGACCTTGTCGAGCGCGGTCGAGACAGCGCAGAAATGGTGGCCGACAGCCGCTTCCCCGAGTGCATCGGCGATGAAAGCGCGCGCCGTCTGGGCATTCGTCATCGTCTCGATGGTGGTGAAGGTCTTCGACGCCACGATGAAGAGCGTGGTCTCGGGTGCAAGCGTCTTCAGCGTGTCGGCAATATGCGCGCCGTCGATATTGGAGACGAAATGCAGGCGCGGGCCGTCATGGAAGGGCGAGAGCGCAAGCGTCGCCATGACAGGCCCGAGATCCGAGCCGCCAATACCGATATTGACGACGTCCGTGATCGCCTTGCCGGTGGCACCCTTCATCTCGCCAGAGCGAATGCCATCGGCAAACTTGCCCATGGCGTCGAGCACGCCGTTCACGTCAGGCATGACATCGCGCCCATCGACCATGACGGGACGGTTGGAGCGGTTGCGCAGCGCCGTGTGGAGAACGGCGCGCCCCTCGGTGAAATTGATCGGTGCGCCCGAGAACATCTCGTCGCGCTTTTCGGCGACCCCGGCCGTCACCAGCAGCTGCTCGAGCTGATCGAGCACCTCGTCGTTTACGGCGCATTTGGAGTAATCCATCATGAGGTCGTCGAGCGAAGCGGAAAACCGGCTGAAGCGCTCAGGATCGGCGGCAAAGGCGGCGCGCAGGTCTTCGGCATGGGTGGCGGCGACCGTGCTCGTCAGCGTGTCGATGATGGATTGCATCGGAATGTCCCTGGTTCGACGATGATGCCGGGGACCTTATTAGCGAGTTGAGACGGGATCAAGACGAAGGGGAGGCTAGAGCCTCCCCAAATTTAAATCGATTTATTTTCCGTCTCGCAACTCGCGCCGCAGGATCTTGCCGACATTGGTTTTCGGCAGTTCGGTGCGGAATTCGATATAGCGCGGCCGCTTGTAGTTGGTGAGATTGGCGGCGCAATGCGCCTTCAGCTCGTCGATGGTCAGGTTCTCGTCCTTCTTGACCACGAAGAGCTTCACCGCTTCGCCCGAATGCTCGTCCGGCACGCCGACGGCGGCACATTCGAGCACGCCGGCATGCATGACAGCCACTTCCTCGATCTCGTTCGGATAGACGTTGAAGCCGGAGACGAGGATCATGTCCTTCTTGCGGTCGACGATCTTCACATAGCCGCGTTCGTCCATCAGGCCCATGTCGCCGGAGCGGAAGAAGCCGTCGTCGCTCATCACCTTGGCGGTCTCTTCCGGGCGCTGCCAATAGCCTGCCATGACCTGAGGGCCGCGGATGCAGATTTCGCCGACTTCGCCGATCGCCATCGTGACGCCGTCCTCGTCACGGATCTCGATGTCGGTAGAAGGCAGCGGCAGGCCGATCATGCCGGTGAACTCACGCGCATCGAGGCGGTTGACGGTCGCAACCGGCGATGTCTCGGAGAGGCCATAGCCTTCTGTGATCGGACGCCCCGTCATCTCCAGCCAGCGCTCGGCCACCGGTCGCTGGATCGCCATGCCGCCGCCGAGCACAAGCATCAGCGACGAGAAGTCGATCTTCTTGAATTCGGGGTTGTTCATCATCGCGTTGAACAGCGTATTCAGGCCCGGGAAGACATGCGCCTTGAAGCTCTGCAGCTCCTTGATGAAGGCCGGGATGTCGCGCGGATTGGCGATCAGCAGGTTGTGAGCACCGAGCGCCACGCCCATCAGCGAATTCACGGTCAGCGCGAAAATATGGTAGAGCGGCAGCGCGCAGACGAAGTTCAGAACGTCCGGGCGGTTCTGCCCGGCAAAGGCGGCTTCCAGCCAGAGCGCAATCTGCTGCTTGTTGGCGAGCAGGTTGGCATGGGTAAGCGTCGCGCCCTTGGAAACCCCCGTGGTGCCTCCGGTATACTGCAGAAAGGCGACGTCGCTGGACACCACGTCAACTGGCTTCAATGTGAGCTTTTCGCCTTCGGTCAGCATCGCCTTGAAGCCCTTGTGACCCGGGATCGACCAGGCCGGCACCAGCTTTTTGACCTTGCGCACGACGAGGTTGACGATGTGGCCCTTCAAGCCCAGCATATCTCCCATCGTGCAAACCACGACATGCTTGACGTCCGTGCGTGACACCACCTGCTCCACCGTATGGGCGAAGTTTTCCAGAACGATGATTGCCTTGGCGCCCGAATCCTTGAGCTGGTGCTCGAGTTCGCGCGGGGTATAGAGCGGGTTGACATTCACGACCGTCATGCCGGCGCGCAGGATGCCGTAGACGGTGACCGGATTCTGCAGGATGTTCGGCGTCATGACGGCAACGCGGTCGCCCTTGACGAGGCCCTTCGACTGCAGCCAGGCCCCGACCTTGCGGGACTGCTGTTCCAGTTCGCGGAAGGTCATGCCGCGGCCCATGCTGGAGAAGGCGAGGCGGTCGGCAAATTTCGCGCAGCTCGCTTCGAAAAGCGCCCCGAGCGAGGGATGCGCATGCGGCGCGATCTCGGCCGGAACCGATGCCGGATAGGAGTTGACCCAGATTTTTTCCGCGGCGCGGCCGCTGAGGCGGCTCAGAGTTTCCGTCATGTAATCCTCCCGAAAATCATTGGTCTGCCGGCACGCCCTTTCGGGACTGGTTCCTCCTCAGGTCCCGAAAGCTTATGCTTTCGCACCGGCAGTGCAAGTGTGAGAACGCTATATAACCTTGACGTAAACGTCAACATTCTGTCGCTTGGCTGTTCAAGTGGTTTGTGGGGAACCATGCTCGAGGGCCACCCGTTACCTCTTTCATCGACAACCAAGAAGGAGGACTTCTCATGTTGCAGGAAAAACGAAACACCGCCGCCGGCCAGGATCCTTACGTCAAGGACACCCCGAGCCTGATCGCCAGCGACAAGGTCGAAGGCACTGCCGTCTATGGCCGCGATGGTGACCGTATCGGCTCCATCCAGCGCGTTATCCTCGAGAAGAAGGGTGGACGCGTTGCCTACGCCGTCCTTGGCTTCGGCGGCTTCTGGGGAATTGGCGACGACTATTATCCGCTCCCCTGGGAAAAGCTCACTTATGACGAGAGCCTCGACGGCTATCGCATCGATCTGACCAAGGAACAGGTCGAGGGGGCACCGCGCGCCCGCGACGATAGCGATGAGTGGTATCGCAACAATGGTCGCTCGGTCTACGACTACTATGGTGTTCCGCCATACTGGATCTGATCGGCCGATCACCAATCGAATAGACGGAAGGGCCTCGCTTGTCGGGGCCCTTTTGCCGTTCGTGTCGATGGAATTGGGCAAGGTGGACGGCAGCGTAATCGCGCTGCAGCAGGAGAGACGTCAATCAACCCGCCCGAGCCCGTACTAAAGTTTACGGCACTCGCGCCCGACGGCGCTCATTGCACAGAATGTCTCGGCGGGGAAGGGAAGGGCCTTAGAATATTTCAGGAAATGGTGCCGCTTGCAGGACTCGAACCTGCGACCCCATCATTACGAATGATGTGCTCTACCACCTGAGCTAAAGCGGCCAGCGCTGGAGCGGGAAAATCCCGTCGCGTTTGGTGAGGGGCTGATACAGGGATTGTCCGCTGATTTCAAGACGCATTTCGGCGGCCGCGGAAAAATTCCGCAGCCGCCCTGTTTGCTTTCCGATTATCGGAGAGGCCAGGACTTCGGCCAGTTTGCAGGATCAACGGCCTCGTTTTCATCGATCTCGGCCGGGCAGTCCCTGAACGCCTCCTCGACGAGCACGAGTTGCGGGCCCATTGCGCCTTTTGCGAATTTCCATTCGTTGTAGGTTCCGCAATCGCCCACGCCGCGTCCCTTGAAGAAGGCGGAGAAGGTCTTCGCCTCGTAATCATAACTCAGATTGAAGACGCTGGTGACGGCACTCGGTGCGCCCTCCTGCATCGTCGGGAAAGGCAGTGTAGATACCGTGCCATAGACTTCCACGAAGACGGCATAGGGAAAGTTGTAGGCGCCGCCCATGCCGCAGGGCGTAACATAAAGTGTCTGCTCCTCGGCGATTTTGTGGGCAAGCGCGTTGCCGTCAAGCATGGCTTCTTCCGTTTCCGCGCATTCGCCCCCATCGGCGAAGCGGGCGCGGACAGTCTCTGGAAAGTCAGCGAAGCGGCGGATGTCCAATACCGGCGGCGGCGGATTTGGGGCCTTCTCACCCTTTGCGCTCATGGCATCGACGTGACCTACACGTTTCTGGAACTCGTCGATGAACAGCAGGCTCGCGGCAGCACCCGCAAGCGGGACGTCGCCTTCTGCGGTCATTTGACTGCGGGAAATGGTGATCTTGGCCGTTGTGCCGTTCTTCAGGCTGTCGATGAGGCCGCTGCCGATGAAGTCGCCGGACAGCGAGAGAACGGCGGCATTTGCGTCGATCGCGATTTCGCTGTCCTTGAAGGTTGCTGGCGCACCGCCGTCGATCGAAATCGCAACAGTCAGCTCACCCTCATCCTCAAGAAGAGCACTCTCGGAAGGGGAAATCAAAAGCGCGACGGGCGCTTCCGGCAAGCCACTGCGCTGCAGCTCCAAGCCCGAGATGGGGTTGTCGGAGATGAATTGGCGCATGCTGCAGGACAGCGTCTGCGAGCAACTCACCTGCCAGGATTTGAACTCCTTGTAGGCGCCGTCGGCAGCGTTGACGGCAAAGGAGCTGCCGGCCAGAGCGGCAAGCGTGAGGCTCAGGGTTGATAGACGCATGTGGGGTCCCCGCAAATCAGTGTTGCGGGGACGCTAGCAGTGCCGGTCTCAGCCGCAAATCGCCTTCTTTGCGCCTATATATTCGCGCTCCAACCGATCGACCACGGCAGCGACCGGCTCGACGGCCTTCACCGCCCCGATGCCCTGGCCGCAGCCCCAGATGTCCTTCCAGGCCTTGGCGCCTGTGGTCGCCTTGTCGAAGTCCATCTTCGAGGGATCGGCTACCGGCAGATTGTCAGGGTCCATGCCGGCGGCGACGATCGATGGCTTCAGATAGTTGCCGTGAATGCCGGTAAAGTAGTTGGAGTAGACAATATCGTTGGCATGCGCATCGACGATTGCCTGCTTGTACTCGTCAGAGGCGCGGGCCTCTTCCGTCGCAATGAAGGGCGAGCCGATATAAGCCATGTCGGCGCCCATTGCCTGGGCAGCGAGCACCGCACCGCCATTGGCAATCGCGCCGGCGAGCAAAAGCGGTCCATCGAACCATTCACGGATTTCCTGGACGAGGGCAAAAGGCGAGAGCGTTCCGGCGTGGCCGCCCGCTCCCGTCGCCACCGCAATCAGCCCGTCTGCGCCCTTGCGGATCGCCGAATTGGCATGGCGGTTGTTGATCACGTCATGCAGCACGATACCGCCATAGGAATGCACCGCGGCATTCACCTCCGGCACGGCGCCGAGCGAGGAGATGACGATGGGCACCTTGTATTTGACGCACATCATCAGGTCATGCTCAAGCCGCTTGTTCGACATGTGCACGATCTGGTTCACTGCGAAGGGGGCGGCCGGGCGATCCGGGTTCTTCGCATTGTGAGCGGCGAGTTCCTCGGTGATTTCGGCCAGCCATTCGTCGAGTTGCGCCTCAGGCCGGGCATTCAGCGCCGGGAACGAGCCGACGATTCCCGCCTTGCACTGGGCGAGCGTCAGTTTCGGATGTGATATGATGAAGAGCGGCGAGGCGACGACGGGGAGCCTCAGATTGTCTTTCAGGATCGGCGGCAGGGCCATCACTTCACCTCCCATGAAGTTTACGTTTACGCAAACGTCAAATAGCAGAACATGGACGGCGAGGAAAGCCGGTCCTATGCTCGACGGTCATGCAAGCGTCGGATCCCGGAAATGCTCACATTGCCCACGCAGCCTCATTCCTGTGTTTATTCGGCGCCATACGGGTTTTCCGGGCTTGTGCTTGAAATATCCAGAGTTTACCGAATCGAAACTATGATTGCGATGTGGCTGGGGCGATCCCCGAAGGAGTATGGCGGCCAATGAGTGGATTGGAAACGGCCATCAGGAACGCCCTGGAGCGCGCCGACCGTTCGAATGCGGAGGCCCGCGCCCGGGTCTATCAGTCTGCCCGCCAGGCGCTCGAAACGGGTCTGCGCAAGCAGAACATCGACGACCCCGAATCCATAGACTATCAGCGCCGCCGACTGGAGGCGCTCATCCATTCCATCGAGCTCGAAGAGCGCACGCGTCTGGAAGTGCGTCCCGAACCTTCGGTGCCTCACCCGGCCGCACCGGTGGCGGCGCCGTCACAGCGGGCTGCCGAGCCGACGGCACCAACGCCGCCCGATCGGCGAACCGGTCGTGTCGAGCCCGGCTTCGCCGCGGGTGATCCGCCAGTCGGCGCCCAGACAGGCTACCGCGAGCCTTCTTTCGACGAAGAGCCCGAAATCGCGGCGAGGGCGTCTGTTGACGCTCATGCCGATGATGAAGGGCCAATGCCGGACATGCGGTCCGAGCGTCCCCTGCAGGCACCGCGCCGGCGCCGCGGGATTGTGGCTCGACTGACCATCATGTCGATTTTCTTGGCGACGCTCGGGATCGGCGCATGGTGGATCTACTCCTCCGGGCTGCTGCTCACGGAGGCCGAGCGCGACACCTCGGTGCCCAATCCGCCGCCGCGCGCCGAAGCCGAAGACTTTACCGGAGCACCCGAGACGACTTCCCCGTCGGAGCCTGCCGGGCCGCAGGCGCTCGATGCACGCGGTGGCTTCTCGGATGACTGGATCGAGGTCTTTGCGCCGCAGCAGGTCTCGGCGCTTCGTCCCCGCGCCAATGCGCTCGTCGATATTGTCACGGCCAGCGACGGCAGTGCCGCCCAGATCGTCTCGCGCAGCGGTGACGAGGCTGGCGTGATCGAAGTGACCGTGCCGACGGAGGTTCTGCGTGAAATGGCAGGCCGCACCTCCACGATTGCGCTCACTGTGCAGTCGATTGATGACGAGCCTGTGCAGATCTCGGTCGAATGCGATTTCCCGCGCATGGGCGACTGTCCGCGCCACCGCTTCACGGTCAACCCGCAAAAGCTCGATACGCTGTTCCGCGTCTCCTTCGACAACGGCATGGCACCGTCCACTCCGGGCCGCCTCTTGATCAATGCGGATCTCTCAGGCAGCGGACGCGGCGTGAACCTCTACGCGATCCGCGTGCTGCCCGGCCAGTGACAGTCACGCGGGCTTGAGGCGGGGTGCGGCTGGCTCCCCCCAAAAGATAAAGGTCACTTCAGGAAGTCGGGGCCGCTGCCGATGATCTTCTTGTCGAGCTTGCCGATCTTCTCGACATCCTTGCCTTCGTAATCGAGCGACAGCAGCATGTGGCGGATGAGGTTCAACCGCGCGCGGCGCTTGTCATTGGCGTGCAACACCGTCCACGGCGCGCGCTCGGTGTGGGTTTCCTTCAACATCCGGTCGCGCTTCTTCGTGTAGTCGTCCCACTTATGGAGGGCTGCAATATCCATTGGTGAGAGCTTCCAGCACTTCAGGGGATCGTGACGACGGTCATGGAAGCGTTTGAGCTGCATTTCCTGTCCGGTATCCAGCCAGAACTTGAAGAAGCGGATGCCCTCCCGTTCGATCAGCTTCTCGAAGCGCGGCACCTGCTCGAGAAAGCTCTCGTACTGGTCGGGCGTGCAGAAGCCCATGACCGGTTCGACACCGGCGCGGTTATACCAGGAGCGGTCAAAGAGCACGAACTCGCCGGCCGTTGGAAAGTGCGAGACATAGCGCTGGAAATACCATTGACCGCGCTCGGTTTCGGTCGGCTTAGTCAAGGCGACCACGCGAGCGGAGCGGGGGTTCATATAAGAAAGTGTCGCATGGATGGCGCCGCCCTTGCCGGCGGCATCCCGGCCCTCGAACAAGGCCATGACGCGTTCGCCGGTCTTCTGCATCCAGAACTGCACCTTCACCAGCTCGATCTGCAGCTGGGTGAGTTCCTTTGCGTAGTTCTTTTCGGAGAGCTTCTTGTCATAGGGAAAGCCACCGGACTTAAGCGCCTTGTCTTCGATCCAGTCCGGCAGGTCCGGCAGTTCGATGTCGAAGACCTGCTGGGTTTCACCGACCGAGAGCGTAACTGCCCTCTTTTCCGTTTGCGCGTCCATCCTCGGCTCCCTTTGTCTTGCTCGTTTCGATGGTCTTAATTGAGCCCAAGCCGAAATGAAGTTCAAGCATCTCGGTTCCATCTTGCGGCACATCGATCGATCCGCCGGGGAAAGGGCCCGGCAAGTGATGGCACAGCAGTGTAACTTCTGTCATGAATCAGGGCTATCAGACTTGGACAATGACAGGGCGGAGAATGCGCGCGCATGCAGGATGATAGGGGTGACGGTTGGCGCAAGGATCTCCGGCGGCTGCTTTCGGCCTGGGTCTATATTCTCGCTGCCGCTGTCCTTTCGGTCAGTGCCTGGGCGACCGGTGCTGCCACCGGCTATGCGATACTGCTGTTCGTCCTGCTCTTCCTGCTCGTGGTTTTTCGGCAGCTGCCCGAGGACGACACGCCGGCTGCGCCGACGCTAACCGTTGCGGAGCCCGATCCGCCGGCTGATCCGCTTCCCCTTATCCTTGCATCGCTCGACGGCCTCGACATGCCGATCTTCGTCCTCAGTCCTGAGGCCGAGTTGATTGCCCAGAACCAGGCCGCTCAGAAGGTGTTCGGCGAGCTCGTCGTCGGCCTGCATGTCTCGACCCGTTGGCGCTCCCCCGGGATCCTCGACATGATCCGGGAGACGATCGAAACCGCTCAGCCCAACCAGATCGAGCACTCCGAGCGTCACCCTTCCGAACGAGTCTATGTGGTGCGGGTCGCGCCGATCGATGCCGACAAGGCGGCTGGCGCATCCTATTTCCTTCTGTCGTTCAAGGATATCTCGGAGCTGCGCCGTCTCGATCGCATGCGCAGCGACTTCGTTGCCAATGCCAGTCACGAATTGCGCACGCCGCTCGCATCGCTGCGCGGGTTTATCGAAACAATGCAGGGGCCGGCCCGCGACGATGCGAAGGCCAAGGACCGGTTTCTCGCCATCATGCTCGATCAGGCAAACCGCATGAGCCGCCTGGTGGACGATCTCCTGTCCCTGTCGCGGCTGGAGCTCAAGGCCCATGTCGCACCGGACCAGAGGGTGGAGCTCGCGCCGATCCTTGGCCATGTCAGGGACAGCCTCGCTCCGCTGGCAGCCGAGCTCGGCGTCGAGATCCGCCTCGATCTCCCCGAGGAGAAGATCGAAGTCTTGGGTGAGCGCGACGAGCTCGTTGAGGTCTTCGAAAACCTGATCGAAAACGCCTGCAAATACGGTCAAGACGGCGAAGTGGTCGAAGTTGCGCTCCGCCGCGATGCTGGCGGTGCGACGGAGGTCAGCGTCCGCGACCACGGTCCTGGCATTCCCGCGGAACATGTACCGCGCCTGACCGAACGATTTTACCGCGTCAATGTCGAGGACAGCCGTTCGAAAAAGGGGACCGGGCTCGGCCTTGCGATTGTCAAGCATATCCTCACGCGCCATCGGGCGCGGCTCGTGGTGAAGTCGGAATTGGGCAGTGGCAGCGTCTTCACCGTGCGCTTCTGACACATTCAGCCGAAGAAGTCGGGCCTTCTGAAAATTTCCCGTTAAATTTCAGAGGCTTGAATTGTCACAAATGTTTCATTGAACTGACATAAAAGCAAAGCCGAAGAGCCGCTAAGACGTCTCTGCCGGGCCGCGACGGACGCGATTGCGGCCACAGACACAAAAACTCATCCACGGGAGAGTATGATGAACATTCTGAAAATTTCTGTTGCGGCGCTGGTCGCCTCCGTTGCCTTCACTGGCGCGGCTGCAGCTCGTGATCAGGTCCAGGTTACCGGTTCCTCGACCGTGCTGCCGTATTCCACCATCGTTGCCGAAGCTTTCGGCGAAAACTTCTCTTTCCCGACGCCGGTCGTTGAAGGCGGCGGTTCGGGTGCTGGCCGCAAGAAGCTTTGCGAAGGCGTTGGCGCCAACACAGTTGACATCGCCAACTCGTCCTCGCGCATGTCCAAGGGTGACTACGAGCTCTGCGTATCGAACGGCGTGACCGAAATCATGGAAGTTCGCTTCGGCTATGACGGCATTGTCTTCGCTTCCGACATCAACGGTCCTGAATTCGCCTATACCCCGGCTGACATTCATGGCGCGCTCGCTGCCAAGGTTGCCAAGGACGGCGCTCTGGTCGACAACGCCAACAAGACCTGGGCTGATGTGAACTCTGCTCTGCCGGCACAGGACATCATGGTTTTTGTACCGGGCACCAAGCACGGCACGCGCGAAGTGTTTGACGAAAAGGTCATCATCGCCGGCTGCAAGGCATCGGGCGTGTATGACCTGCACCTCGCTGCTTCCACGGCTGCTGACGACAAGGCGAAGGCCTCTGAAGCCAGTAAGGCTTGCATGGCGCTGCGCACCGATGGCGTTTCTATCGACATCGACGGTGACTACACCGAGACGCTCGCCCGCGTTGACGCCAACAAGAACGGCATCGGCGTGTTCGGTCTGTCGTTCTACCAGAACAACACCGACAAGCTGCGCGTTGCTACGATGAACGGCGTTATCCCGACGACTGAAGCAATTGCAAAGGGTGAATATCCTGTTTCGCGCCCGCTGTTCTTCTACGTCAAGAAGGCTCACCTTGGCGTGATCCCAGGCCTCCAGGAATATGTCGACTTCTTCGTATCGGACGACATGGCTGGTCCTGACGGCCCGCTGGCTGCCTATGGCCTCGTGTCGGACCCAGAACTGAAGAAGACCCAGGAAATGGTTGCCGCTGGTACGCCGATGGCGCCGGTAGAGTGATCCTTATCTGACACAGGAGGGCGCCACGAGGCGCCCTCCTTCCTCTTGCGAAAACCGGATTTCCCATGAGCGTCGGCATTCTGTCCTTAATCCTACTGACATTGGCCGTGATTGGCTTTTTCTTTGGCAGGCGACGCGCGATGCAGAGCGCGAACGGCGATGCCCGGAACCTTCATTCGCTGCCGGGCTATTATGGTCAGACTGTTGCCTTGTTTACGGCAGTGCCTGCCTTCCTGCTGATGGCCATCTGGCTTGTCGCGCAGCCTTTGTGGATCGACTCGCGCATTGTCGGTCTGCTGGGTTCGCAGGTGGCATTCGACGCCACATCCACGACGCTTGCGGTCGAAGACGTGCGCCGCATCGCCGATGGCC
Source organism: Rhizobium sp. AAP116 (assembly GCF_001295785.1). Taxonomy (NCBI): domain Bacteria; kingdom Pseudomonadati; phylum Pseudomonadota; class Alphaproteobacteria; order Hyphomicrobiales; family Rhizobiaceae; genus Rhizobium; species Rhizobium sp. AAP116. The sequence goes on along the minus strand of NZ_LJIB01000008.1, from coordinate 115,926 downwards.
TTGACGCCCTGCAGCAGCGATCCGGCTTGTCTGACGATGAATTGCAGAACATGCGGGCTGATTTTTCGGACGTTCGGGGGCGCCTGGCCGAGGTCGGGGTTGCTTTGGGTGCAGAAGTCCGGCCTGAAATCTTCGAGGCCGCCAAGGAATACCGCGTCATGCAGCGCTCTGGCGCAACGATGATGACGGTTGCCGTCTTGGTCCTCGCGGTGTCGGGCTTCATCTTCGCCTTCATGCGCGTTCACCGTGACTTCCGTGCCCGGAATGTGTCGGAAACCTTTGTGCGCTGGCTGTTGATCGCCTCGGCCGGCGTGGCGATCCTGACTACTTTCGGCATCGTGATGTCTCTCCTCTCAGAGAGTATCCGCTTCTTTGGACTTTATCCCATCTGGGACTTCTATTTTGGCTTGACCTGGAACCCGCAGTTCCGCGGCGGTTCCGAACTTGGTCTGATCCCGCTTCTATGGGGTACGCTCTACATTAGTTTCGTTTCGATGTGTGTAGCCGTTCCAATTGGCCTGTTCGCGGCGATTTACACGGCAGAATATGCCTCGCCGCGGGTCCGCTCAGTGGTCAAACCGGTGATTGAAGTGATCGCCGGCATCCCGACCGTCGTGTTCGGCCTGTTTGCACTGGTGACCGTCGGCCCGTTCCTGCGCGACTATTTCGCCATGCCATTTGGTCTCGGTAATTCGGGGTCCTCGGTTCTCACCGCCGGGCTCGTGATCGGCATCCTCAACATCCCCTTCATCTCGTCGCTGGCCGATGACATCATCAATTCCGTGCCGCAGTCGATGCGCGACGGGGCTCTGGGCCTGGGTTCGACGAAATCCGAGACCATCCGCAGGGTCGTGCTGCCTGCGGCCCTTCCCGGCATTGTCGGGGCTGTCCTGCTCGCCGCCAGCCGTGCAATCGGCGAAACCATGATCGTGGTCATGGGGGCAGGGGCAGCCGCCAAGCTGGACTTGAACCCCTTCCAGGCCATGACGACGATCACCGTGAAGATCGTCAGTCAGTTGACGGGCGACCTTGCCTTTGACTCGCCGGAGACGCTCGTGGCCTTCGCGCTTGGCCTAACGCTGTTCGTGATTACGCTTGGGCTCAACATCTTCGCGCTTTGGATCGTGCGCAAATACCGGGAACAATACGAATGACCGACATCATCGATCGCACTCCTTTCGCAATGCCGCAGGCCGGCAGCTCGCTCATGAGCGAGACCCCGCTGATGAAGCGTCGCAATGCCGCAGAAATTCGGTTCCGCATGTATGGTGTCGCTGCGATCGTGATCGCGCTGCTCACCCTGGCGATCATGCTGTTCACCATTATCCGTGACGGCTCTTCGGCCTTCGTTCAGGCGACGATTAGCTATCCCGTCTTGATCGACGCTGCGGTCGTGGACAAGACCGGTTTGCGCGATCCGGCGCAGATGGCTTCGGTGACGACGATCGGCTACGCGCGCATCCTGGGTGAATCTCTGGTCAAGCATCTGGCCGAAGAGGGTATTGCAGTCGAGGGCATGTCCCGAAAGGAAGTCACCGACATGATTTCCAAGGATGCTCCGGCTCGGCTGCGCGACACTGTCCTGGCCGATCCGTCACTGGTAGGCCAGACGATTACTGTGAACGTTTTCGCCACAGGCCGCGTGGATGGCTATCTCAAGGGTCGCGTGACGCGCGAAATAGCTGAACGGGATTCCAATGTGACTCCCGCGCAGCTGGACCTGGCCGACAAGCTGGTCGAAGCTGGCATCCTCGCATCGAAGTTCAACTGGAGCTTCATCACGGCGCCTGATGCGTCCGACTTGCGCCCGGAAGCCGCGGGCCTTGGCATCGCCATCATGGGTACGGCCTACATGATGTTCCTCGTGGTGATCATGTCCTTGCCTCTCGGCGTGGCTGCCGCGATCTATCTCGAGGAATTCGCGCCGCGAAACTGGTTCACCGATTTGATCGAAGTGAACATCTCGAACCTTGCTGCAGTGCCGTCGATCGTTTTCGGTATCCTTGGACTTGCGGTCTTCATCAATTTTGTGGGGCTCCCGGCATCCTCACCGATTGTCGGGGCACTGGTCATCACGTTGATGTCGCTGCCGACCATCATCATTGCGACGCGCGCCGCGATCCGCGCGGTACCGCCATCCATTCGCGATGCCGCTTTGGGCGTCGGAGCGTCGAAGATGCAGACGGTGTTCCACCATGTCCTGCCGCTGGCCGCGCCCGGCATCATGACCGGAGCGATCCTCAGCCTCGCATCTGCCGCGGGTGAAACCGGCCCGCTGCTGCTGATCGGCATGGTTGCCTACGTGGCGAACTATCCGGCGGGGCCGTTTGAAGGTGGCTTCCTCGACCCGGCCAGCGCACTCCCGGTACAGGTCTATTCCTGGGCGTCGCGTGCCGATCCGGCCTTTATCGAACGGTCCTCGGGTGCCATCATTGTTCTGCTGCTCTTCCTGCTGGTCATGAACATCCTTGCCATTGTCCTGCGCCGCCGCTTCGAGCGCCGTTGGTAAATCCCAGAAGGACACCCTCGAATGTATCACGCATCCATATTGACGGAGACTTCCGTGAACCAGCCCAAAATCAAGATCACCGCCCGTGGCGTGCAGGTGTATTACGGCGAAAAACATGCCTTGAAGGATGTCAACGTCGACATACGGGACCGCGCTGTAACGGCCTTCATCGGCCCATCGGGTTGCGGCAAGTCGACCTTCCTGCGCTGCTTGAACCGCATGAACGACACGGTGTCGATCGCCCGCGTCTCGGGTGATATCCAGATCGATGGCGAAGACATTTACGACAGCCGGGTCGATCCCGTGCAATTGCGTGCCAAGGTGGGCATGGTCTTCCAGAAGCCCAACCCCTTCCCGAAGTCGATCTATGAAAACGTGGCCTATGGGCCGCGCATCCATGGTCTCGCCGCCAAGAAGGCCGACATGGACGAAATCGTCGCGACGTCTTTGCAGAAAGCCGGCCTCTGGAACGAGGTAAAGGATCGACTGCAGGAAACCGGCACCGGTCTGTCCGGCGGCCAGCAGCAGCGTCTGTGCATCGCCCGTGCGATCGCGGTCAGCCCGGAAGTCATCCTGATGGACGAGCCCTGCTCGGCGCTCGATCCGATCGCGACCGCCAAGGTCGAGGAATTGATTCACGAACTGCGTGAAAATTTCACGATCGTCATCGTGACGCACTCCATGCAGCAGGCAGCCCGCGTCTCGCAGCGTACCGCCATGTTCCACCTCGGCGAACTGGTCGAGGAAAACGACACCGACAAGATGTTCACGAATCCGGATGACCAGCGCACCCAGGACTACATCATGGGCCGCTTCGGCTGAGCCTCCAGGTCACCCTCGGCTCACCTCAAATTCAAGGACGTTTCTCATGGGCTCCTCTCACATCTACTCTGCCTTCGACGATGAACTGAAGTTCCTGATGCGCCGCATTTCCGAAATGGGCGGTCTGGCGGAACAGATGGTCGCCGAAAGCGTGCGTGCTCTGGTCAACTCCGACGCCGCCCTCGCCCAGAAGGTGATCTCCGACGACGTGCTCATGGATGCCATGGAACGTGAGATCGGCGACAAGGCCATCGTCACGATCGCTAAGCGTCAGCCGGTCGCATCCGACCTGCGTGAGATCATCGGTGCCCTTCGCATCGCTGCCGATCTCGAGCGTGTCGGCGACCTCGGCAAGAGCAATTCCAAGCGCGTTGTGGCCATCCAGGCGACCGGCGTGCCGCGCAAACTCGCGCGTGGCCTCGAACATCTCTCCGACCTGGCACTCGCCCAGCTCAAGGAAGTGCTCGATGTCTACACGACCCGCTCGGCTGAGAAGGCGAAATCGATCCGTGACCGCGACGAAGAGATCGACGCAATCTACACCTCGCTGTTCCGGGAACTCCTGACCTACATGATGGAAGATCCGCGCAATATCACGAGCTGCACGCATCTGCTGTTCTGCGCCAAGAATATCGAGCGCATCGGCGACCATGCGACCAACATCGCGGAAACCATCTACTACATGACCACCGGCGCCCAGCCGGAAGGTGAGCGACCGAAGGAAGATCTGACGTCTTCCGTCGGCGCGATCACCGAGTGACGTTGGCCAGCGAGGTTTGTTTTTGATGCAGCCAAAGATTGCCGTGGTAGAAGACGAGGAGGCCTTGTCCGTCCTCCTACGCTATAACCTCGAAGCCGAGGGGTATGAGGTCGAGACGATTCTGCGGGGTGACGAAGCCGAGATCCGGCTTCAGGAGCGCGTGCCGGATCTGCTGATCCTGGACTGGATGCTTCCGGGCGTCTCCGGCATCGAGCTGTGCCGCCGGTTGCGTGTGCGACCCGAGACCGAGCGTCTGCCGATTATCATGCTGACGGCGCGCGGCGAGGAAAGCGAGCGCGTGCGTGGTCTGGCGACAGGTGCCGACGACTATGTCGTCAAGCCATTCTCGACCCCGGAACTGATGGCACGCGTCAAGGCCATGCTGCGGCGTGCAAAGCCCGAAGTCCTGTCCAGCGTCTTGCGCTGCGGCGACATCGAGCTCGATCGCGAGACGCATCGGGTGCATCGCAAGAGCCGCGAGGTCCGTCTCGGGCCGACCGAGTTTCGCCTTCTGGAGTTCCTGATGGCATCGCCTGGCCGGGTCTTCTCTCGCTCGCAGCTTCTCGACGGAGTCTGGGGCCATGACATCTATGTCGACGAACGTACGGTCGACGTGCATGTCGGCCGCCTGCGCAAGGCTCTCAACTTCTCCAACATGCAGGATGTCATCCGCACCGTTCGCGGTGCCGGCTATTCGATGGAAGCCTGACAAGTCGAACCCACCATGGGGCAAGGGCCGCGCGGATTGTCCGCTGCGGCCCTTTTTCGCGGGCGACAGGCGGCAACGAAAAACGGGCCCCGAGGGACCCGTTTAATACTCTAAGCTTCGCTTGATATCAGCGGGCTGCCTTGCGGCGTTCGCTCACCGGCTGATAGGCGAGCTTCGCGTGATAGGTGCAGTAGGGCGCGCTGTCAGCGATTTCGCAGCCGCAGAAGTGGAAATCGTCCTTCATCGGATCGCCGATCGGCCACTTGCAAGTGCGCTCGGTCAGTTCCGTCAGGGCGAGGCGCCGCGAAATCGGCACGACAACGTTCAGCGGGCGCCGAACTTCGACTTCCTCGTAAGCCTCGACCTCGATCTCTTCCTTCAGCATTGTCGCACCAGCTGCACGGGTCACGGTACGCGTGGTCGTGGCTGCCGCGGGGCGGTTCTGGAAGGCCGCCGGACGCTGGGTCTGCGCCGGACGTTTTGCCGGACGTGCCGCAGTCGAGCTTCCGCCTGCCTTGGCCCGACCCGGAAGGTTCAGTCGGTGCACCTTGCCGATAACGGCATTTCGGCTCACGCCACCGAGTTGTGCCGCAATCTGGCTTGCGCTGAGGCCTTCGGCCCACAGCCGTTTCAGTCTTTCGACCCTGTCGTCACTCCATTGCGCAGTTGTCATGCCACTTCTCTCCGCCGCTCGCGTCTGTCATGGCAGAATCCGTCACCCCTGCTTCGAACGAATTCGAAACATAACCGCCTCGTTACTGTCGGTGAGCACTTCCGCCGCATGCAATCTATTAATGAAATTTAACCTAGTGGCACGCTGACTCCGTGACAAGAGTCGGGGGAATCATCTGGAATCGATTTTCCGGTTTTCCCCAACTTGCTTCCCGAGTGAGTCAAGTATGCAACAGGTGGAATCTTGTCGCGCACGCTTCTGGCGCGAGCCGGCCAAATCGGCGCCTACTCCTGCGATTCCTATGGAATTCGTTGACATTGCAGGGTGAAATGCCGATAGTGCCCGCGCCGCCGCAAGGCGGCATTTTTAATTGTTTCGAGGCCTGCAAAGGGCCGCGCCGTCCCTTGGGCGGATCGTCGAGAAGGAACGTGAAAGCCATGGCCGAAGCTACGCCGCTCTATCAGACCTATAATCGGGCGCCGCTGCGTTTCGAGCGAGGCGAGGGCGTCTGGCTCGTGACGGAAAGTGGTGAGCGTTATCTCGATTTCGCCGCCGGCGTTGCCGTCACCTCGGTCGGCCATGGTCATCCCCATGTCGTCGGCGCCCTCAAAGATCAGGCCGACAAGGTCTGGCACCTCTCCAATCTCTACGAGGTGCCGGGGCAGGAAGTGCTGGCCAAGCGCCTGACCGATGTGACCTTTGCCGACCGCGTGTTCTTTACCAATTCCGGCGCCGAAGCGCTTGAATGCGCGATCAAGACGGCGCGCCGCTATCACTTCGCCAAGGGGCACCCGGAGAAGTTCCACATCATCACGATGGAAGGCGCCTTCCATGGCCGTACCATCGCGACGATCGCAGCGGGTGGCCAGGAGAAGTATCTGGAGGGCTTCGGCCCCAAGGCGCCCGGCTTCGACCAGGTGCCTTTTGGTGACATGGAAGCCGTCAAGGCGGCAATCACAGACGCGACCGCTGCAATCCTGGTTGAACCTGTGCAGGGCGAGGGCGGTATTCGTCCGATCCCGGTGGAGATGCTACGCGCCTTGCGCGACCTCTGCGACGAGCACGGCCTGCTGTTGATCCTCGACGAAGTGCAGTGCGGTGTTGGTCGCACGGGCAAGCTTTTTGCCCATGAATGGGCCGGCATAACGCCAGACCTCATGGCGGTCGCCAAGGGCATCGGCGGCGGCTTCCCGCTCGGCGCTTGCCTGGCAACCGAAGAGGCCGCCTACGGCATGAAACCCGGAACGCATGGCTCGACCTATGGCGGCAACCCGCTTGGTATGGCGGTCGGCAATGCTGTTCTCGACGTCGTGCTCGGCGACGGTTTCCTCGACAATGTTCGCGACACAGCGCTCGTCTTCCGCCAGGGTCTCGCCTCGCTGAAGGATCGTTACCCAGATGTGATCGAGGAAGTGCGCGGCGAAGGCCTGATGCTCGGCATCAAGGCCAAGATCCCGAACACCGAACTCTTGTTGGCAATGCGCGACGAGCATCTGCTCGGCGTTCCCGCCGGCGACAATGTTATCCGTCTCCTGCCGCCGCTGACGGTGACCGCCGAAGAAGCTCGTGACGGTCTCGCCCGTATCGAACACGCTGCGGAGCACATCCGCGCCAAGGCCGCAGTCCAAGCATCTGCCTAAGACAGGACCCATTCATGGCATCTCCGAAGCATTTTCTCGATCTCTCCGCCATGACGGCCGGGGACCTGCGCGGCATTCTTGAGGACGCGAAGACCCGCAAGCAGGCGACCAAGGCCGGCACTGCTGACAAGCCGCTCGCCGGCAAGATGCTGGCAATGATTTTTGAGAAGCCGTCCACCCGCACGCGTGTTTCCTTCGATGTCGGCATGCGTCAGCTCGGTGGCGAGACCTTGTTCCTGTCGGGCACGGAAATGCAGCTCGGTCGCGCTGAGACCATTGGCGACACCGCCAAGGTTTTGTCGCGCTATGTCGATGCGATCATGATCCGTACCACTGACCATACCCGTCTCCTGGAGATGGCCGAGCATGCGACGGTTCCGGTCATCAACGCCCTGACGGATCTCACCCACCCCTGCCAGATCATGGCGGACATCATGACCATCGAGGAGCATCGTGGCCCCGTGACGGGCAAGACGCTCGCCTGGACCGGCGACGGCAACAATGTCCTGCATTCGCTGGTCGAAGGTGCGGCCCGTTTCGGCTACCGGATGAACATGGCCGTACCGCTCGGCTCTGAGCCCGATGACAAGATCCTCAACTGGGCCCGCAACAACGGCGGCGAGATCATGCTGTGCCATGATGCCGATCGTGCGGTCGCCGGCGTTGACGCCGTGATCACTGATACCTGGGTGTCGATGAACCAGGAGCACAAGGCACGTGGCCATAACGTCTTCCAGCCTTTCCAGGTCAATGCGGAACTGATGAAGAAGGCGAAGGAGGAGGCCCTCTTCCTGCACTGCCTGCCGGCCCATCGCGGCGAAGAAGTCACCGACGAGGTGATCGATGGCGCGCAGTCGGTGGTCTTCGACGAGGCCGAGAACCGCCTGCATGCGCAGAAGTCGATCCTTGCCTGGTGCCTCGGCGCGATCTGAGGCCGGGCAGGGGCTTTGGCGCCCGACTTGACCTTTGGCACGGGTGATCCCATCTGTGCCGTTTCTGATCGGGCCGCTCGGGCCCAGCGTTTGGCGCTTCAAGTGCCGGGAGTACATTCATGTCGATGAGACAAGCAGAACTCGGCGAATTCGGTTTCGCCGGTGACGATCGTGTGGTTCCCTTCCAGGTGGAGGGCCTCGACGTGCGCGGCCGCGCGGTCCAGCTCGGCCCGCTGATCAATTCCATTCTCGACCGTCACGCCTATCCGGCGCCGGTCGCGCGGCTTCTCGCCGAAGCCATAGTCTTGACGGTGTTGATCGGCACATCGCTGAAGTTCGAGGGCAAGTTCACGGTCCAGACCAAGGGCGATGGCCCGGTCGATCTGCTGGTTGCCGATTTCAGCTCGCCTGAAAACGTGCGCGCCTATGCCCGCTTCGACGAGCAGGCAGTGGCCGATGCAGTCGCGGCCGGTCGTGCTTCGCCCGAGGAGCTCCTCGGCGAAGGCGTGCTTGCCTTTACCATTGATCAGGGCTCCTTCATGCAGCCTTATCAGGGTATCGTGCCGCTCGACGGAACGTCGCTGGAAGACATTGCCGGCGTCTACTTCCGCCAGTCGGAACAGATCCCGACACGCGTACGCCTGGGAGCCGCCGAACTCTTCGATCGGGATGCAGACGGCAAGCCACGTCGCACATGGCGGGCAGGTGGTCTCATCGCCCAGTTCCTGCCGGATGCGCCGGAGCGGATGCGCCAGCCGGATCTGCATGGTGGAGACGGCGACGACCGGGATGCCGATTTGCACGGCGACGATGCCTGGGATGAAGCCCGCATGCTGGTCGAGACGATCCATGCCGACGAACTGACCGATCCGCAGGTGGGTATCGAACGGCTGCTGTTCCGCCTCTTTCACGAGCGGGGTGTGCGGGCTTACGAGCCACAGGCGGTTTACGACCGCTGCAGTTGCTCGCGCGAGCGCCTGAAGGGGGTTCTCCAGGGCTTCTCCGCTGAAGAGATCGAGGCGAGCACCGAAGACGGCACGATCACTGTGACCTGCGAATTCTGCTCGACCAACTATGATTTCGAGCCGGGAGAGCTGACGCCGGCTTGATCCAGTGAAGCGCTGAATATGAGAAGGCCGGAGTGATCCGGCCGTTTCTTTGTGGAGAGCGTAGCGGGCGCCGATAAGGCCCACGCTTCTTATGATGCCGGGCGATCGCCGATTACCTGCTCGACCGCGATTTCCGCCATGTCGAGGATCGCGTTACGCGAATTTGCCGCCGCGATGAAGCGGCCGTTGTGACAGAAGGTGGCACCCTTCACACCGCAGACGGCCTCCAGATCGCCATTGCTCAAACCTGCCCAGGCAGCGGGCAGGTCCGCGCGCTGCTCGAAACTGCCTTCCGCCTTGCGGATCCCGGTAATGCACCAGTCCTTGTCGCGCGGGTGAATGACGAAGAGCAGATGGTCGGCGCCTGCCTTGACGATGGCCGGGCGGAACGGCATGCCCATCGGCAATTCCAGGACGCGACCTTCGCCTGTCGCTGCGATCGCTTCCAGCACCATGGTCTCTGCACGCAGCTTGGCCGCCCGCTGGCCGATGGCGGCTTCGACGATCATCCGTGCAATCGAAAGGGCGGACTGGAAGCCGCGATCGTCGGCGCCGGGCTCCTTGTTGTCGAAAACGGGCTTCAGCGTTTCGAGGAGGCTCGGCAGGGTGAGATCGGCCAGTGGTCCGGCCGTTGCCGGGCTGATCGCGCCATTGTCCATCAGGTCGACCGGCAGCACGAACTTCGCATCGAAGCCCTGGTGGATCGCCTCGATATGATCGGCCGGCAGACCCATGGCCGCAAGATAGGCGCGCCCATAATGCTTCCAGATGAGCCCGAAGGAGCTGTAGGGCTGACCGTCGTCGCGAAGCGGTGCGCCGCGCTGATGATGGTCGAAGATCTGCGCTTCGGCGTCATAGGCGCCGCCAACATCGTAGATGATCCGGTCGGATGCCGGAGTGATCCAGTCTGGCGCGCGGCTGCGCACGATCTGTGCGTCTGGGTAAAGCCGCGAGAGGATGACTGACGACAGCAGTTCGTCGGCATGGAAGCCGCCACTATGGGTGACGAGATGGGTAATGCTCATGCCTGTTTGGCCCTCTGGATGGCGTCGGGATCGATGCCTTCAGATAGCGGTTGGTGCCAGTCAACTCAACTGGCAATCGTCAATTGAGGGTGCGGACCATGCCTGGGCTGTCGAGGGAAAATGCCGGGATCTCGACGTCAAAGGCCTCTCCGTCGTCGGTTTCCATGCGGTAGGTGCCGTACATCATGCCGGAGGGCGTATCGAGTGGGCAGCCGGACGAGTATTCGTAGGTATCGCCAGGATTAAGGCGCGGCTGTTCGCCAACAACGCCCGGGCCGCTGACTTCGTCAACCTGACCGTTCTGGTCGGTAATGTGCCAGTAACGATGGGTCAGCCGCACGGGTTTTCCCGAGCGATTGGAGATCACGATCCGGTAGGCCCAGACATAGCGGCTGTCATCGGGGTCCGACTGTTCCTCGAGATAGTAAGGTTCGACCAGAACCTCTATGTCCCGTGTCAGCGCGCGATACATGCCTGGACCCTGAGAAAGCTTGTCATCAACAGTGATAGAGATGGCGCTCATTGTGGCGGCAGCAAGGGCGACACACAAACACCATGCCTTTTGAAGGGATAACGACGCAACTGCTTACGTCAAGGCCAATGCTCCAGCCGCAACGCCTGTCGCGGCTGAAATATTTGCGTGCATGATCGCGGGCGTTGCGTTCAGACTGCCTTGAGTGCCCGTGCGAAGTCGTCCAGCAGGTCCTGCGTATCCTCGATCCCGCAGGAGAAGCGAACCGTACCCCCCGAAATTCCGAGCTCTGCCCGGGCCTCGTCGGAAAGGTTCTTGTGCGTCGTCGTCGCCGGATGGGTGATCAGGCTCTTGGCATCGCCGAGATTGTTGGAAATCTTGACGATCTCCATGGCATTCTGCAGCTTGAAGGCAGCTTCCTTCCCACCCTTCAGCTCGAAGCAGACCAGCGTCGAGCCGCCCGTCATCTGCTTGGCGATGATGTCGGCCTGGGGGTGGTCCTTGCGACCGGGATAGATGACCTTGGCAACGGCACTCTGGTCCGCCAGGAAATCGGCAACCGCAGCAGCACTCGTGGTCTGCTGCTTCACCCGCAACGGCAGCGTCTCCATGCCCTTGAGCAGCGTCCAGGCGTTGAACGGTGACATGGCAGGGCCTGTATGGCGGAAATAGTCGTGCAGGTTCTCGTTGATCCATTCCTTCGACGACAAGACGACGCCACCAAGGCAGCGGCCCTGACCGTCGATATGCTTGGTCGCCGAATAGACGACGACATGCGCGCCGAGTTCCAGCGGCTTCTGGAAGAGGGGGGTCGCAAAGACGTTGTCGACGATCAGCTTCGCGCCGATCTGATCGGCGAGCTTGGCAACGCCTGCGACGTCGATCACTTCGAGCGTCGGATTGGTCGGGCTTTCGAGGAACATTACCTTGGTGTTTGGACGGATCGCCGCTTCCCAATTTGCAAGGTCGCGACCATCGACCAGGGTGCACTCGACGCCGTAGCGCGGCGCCAGCGTCTCGACGACATAGCGGCAGGAGCCGAACAGGGCGCGTGCGGCCACGATATGGTCGCCGGCCTTGACCTGGCAGAGCACGGCAGCAGCAACGGCCGCCATACCCGACGCCATCGCACGCGCATCCTCGGCGCCTTCCATCATGCACATGCGCTTTTCGAACATGTCATTGGTCGGGCTGCCATAGCGGGCGTAGATATAGCCGTCGTTCTCGCCCTTGAAGCGGGCTTCTGCCGCTTCCGAGCTTTCATAGACAAAGCCCTGGGTGAGGAAGATCGCTTCAGACGTCTCGCCATAAGGAGAGCGCAGCGTGCCGCCATGGACGAGGGTGGTGGCCGGGCGCCAGTTCTTGCTCATGCACGTGCCTTTCGAACACAAAAAAACCGGTCGCGTGAACGGACCGGTTTCGTAAACCCGGTCTATTTAGCCACTTGTTTAACGTGGCTGCAAGCCGACCGGCCAAATCACCACGGGATAAGGCAGCAATTACGCCTTCGCGGGCCTTGCGTCAATTGGTGGGCTTTGGTTTTGTCGAGCCCAAACAGGATAGAGAAAATGACCAGTAAACCCGGCATTCTGGCGGACCGCGCCATCGGCGCCTTGTTCGGCCAGGGACAGCTGATCAGCGAAGCCATGCTCGACCACGACCAGATCCAGCCGGCAAGCCTGGACTTGAGGCTCGGCGGCAAGGCGATCCGGGTGCGCGCCAGCTTCATGCCGGGCAGGGGCCATACGGTTGCCGAGAAGCTGGAACGCCTGACCTTGCACGAGATCGATCTCGAAAACGGGGCGGTGCTCGAAACCGGCTGCGTCTACATTGTGCCCCTGATGGAAAGCCTCGACCTGCCGGCGGCGATCTCGGCTTCCGCCAATCCGAAGAGCTCGACCGGCCGCCTCGACATCTTCACCCGGGTGATGGTCGATTACGCCCAGGAATTCGACAAGGTGCCGGCGGGCTACAAGGGTCAGCTCTATCTCGAAATCTCGCCGCGCACCTTCCCGATCATCGTACGCCGCGGTTCGCGCCTCTCGCAGATACGTTTCCGCATCGGCCATGCGCTGCTCGGCGAGGCCGAACTCTTCGACCTGCACAAGGCCGAGACGCTGGTGGCGAGCGACATGCCGAATGTCTCGGGCGGTGGCATTGCGCTGTCGATCGATCTGAAGGGATCGGGGCCGCAAGGCCTGATCGGCTATCGCGGCAAGCACCACACCTCGGTCATCGATGTTGATCTCAAAGGCGCCCACGAGGTGCTGGATTTCTGGGAGCCACTCTACAGCCGCGGCCGCGACGAACTGATCCTCGATCCGGACGAGTTTTACATCCTGGTCTCGAACGAGGCCGTGCATGTGCCGCCGCTCTATGCCGCCGAAATGACACCCTACGACCCCTTGGTCGGCGAGTTCCGCGTGCATTACGCCGGCTTCTTTGATCCGGGCTTCGGCCATGCGCCGGCCGGCGGCTCAGGCAGTCGCGCGGTTCTGGAAGTCCGCAGCCACGAAGTGCCCTTCATCCTCGAGCACGGCCAGGTCATCGGCCGCCTGGTCTACGAGCATATGCAGGAGCGCCCGGAAGGGCTCTACGGCACCGGGCTCGGCTCCAACTATCAGGCGCAGGGGTTGAAGCTGTCGAAACACTTCCGTTTGCCCTGACGAAAGAGGGGCGTCGCCGCGCCCCTTTGTATTCCATTCGGCTTGACACTGCGGCCGAACTGTTGGATTCGTCAGACCGCGCGCGGGTGTAGCTCAATGGTAGAGCAGCAGCTTCCCAAGCTGAATACGAGGGTTCGATTCCCTTCACCCGCTCCAGTCTCTTCTCGCTAATTCCCCGCAAACCGCGTAAACGCTGCTAGCAGGTCGCCGAGCCGCTTGGCGGTCGCTTCGTCCGTAATTTGCCCTCGGCGTCAAACAGCGTATGCGCCCGCGATACCATCAACCGTTTCTCTGAAAACGTCCGGCAGCCGAGCGTGTGCAGCACCGGGAGCCAGGCATTCTGGCTGAGCAGCGTGCCGAAATTGACAGGCGACGCGCCGACGAGGGCGAAGGGCTTGTTGCCGAAGACTCGAGCCATGTCGGACGACGGGCGCGAGAGCCAGTCGATGGCATTCTTGAAGGCGCCGGGGATGCCGTTGTTGTATTCGGGCGTAAACAGGATCACGCCGCCGGCGGCGATGATCTTTTGCTTGAGCGCGGTGACAGCAGCCGGGATGCCCTCGGCGTCCTCGAGGTCACCGTCATAAAGCGGTATGCCGTGAATGCCGGCTGTATCCATCCGGTAACCGTCTGCCGGCAAGGCTGCGGCAGCTTGCATCAGAGCCGTGTTGAGCGAGCCCTTGCGCAGGCTTCCCGAAATGCCGAGCAGTGTCACCATGTTCGTCGTCTCCCGATCGGATTTGTTGCTTCAACACTATGGTGCCGATGGCGTCCGAGCAATCACTCGGACGCCGGCAAAATGGCTCGACTGGGGCGATGCGGTGTCTTGTTCCAGTGAAAAGGCTTCAGCCTGAGTTCGATCACGGCCTTCCAGGCCGCCAGCGACACGGCCATCCAGTAGACCGGGATCATTGCCCATTTCCAGCCGACGCCCTCCTTCTCGCCCTTGCTCATCGGGGTCGCGCCGAGCACGAAGAAGATCGCGTAGCTTCCGAGGATGTTGAATATGTCCATGGCGAGCAAGATCGTCGTGAAGAGGCTCGGCTGGGCAACCGGGACCTGCATCAGGGAGACCGCAAGCAGCGTCAGGAAGACGATCAGGCCGGGATGGCTGAGCGCTGCAATCAGCATGCCGCCGACCAGGAGCTGAAAGACGAGAAAGGACAGAAATCCCATGTCGCGCGCGGTTCGCAAGGGCTGGCGCATCAGCACCAGCCAGGTCTGCAGCCATCCCTTGTACCAGCGGGTCCGCTGCGCAAGCCAGATCCGGAAATCGGTCGGCGCATCCTCGTAGGTTGGCAGCGTCAGGGTCGATGATCGATACCCCATTCTGTAGAGACGCATGCCGAGATCTGCATCTTCGGTGACATTGTAGGGATCCCAGCCGCCGCTGGCTCTGAGGAGGGCGGTCTTGAAATGGTTGGAGGTGCCGCCGAGTGGCAGTGGCATGCGGTAGTAGCCGAGGGCTGGCAGTAGTCTGCGGAACAGCGCCGAATATTCGAGCGCGAAAATGGCGCTGATCCAGCTTTCGCCGGCATTGCCGATCACGAGCGGCGCCTGCAGGCAGGCGAGATCCGGCGGACCGAGCCGGAAGGCGTGATAGGCTTCCCTCAACTGCTGCGGATGTGGCCGATCCTCGGCATCGTAGATGGTGAGGAACTCCCCGCGTGCGCCGGCCAGAGCATAGGTGAGTGCCTTGGGCTTGGTGCGCGGCGCCATGGCCGGCACGGCCACCACCTCGACATGAGGGCCGGGATTGGATCGACGGATCGCCTCGATCGTCTCGTGATCATCGGCCTCGCAGACCAGCTTGACGTCCAGGAGACTGCGCGGCCATTCGAGCTCGTCGAGGGCTGCGAGTAGTTGCGGCACGACATCGGCCTCCCGATAAAGCGCCACCATGACGGTGTAGACAGGCAGAACATCGCTGCCATGCTCGAGCTTTGCTTCGCAGACCCGGGGGCGTCGCCCATGCGAGACGGCGGCCATGCGCAGCAGGAGAGCAGCCGTATGAAAGAGCGAAAGTGTGAGGTGACTGATGACGGCGGCGAGCATCGGCGCCATGATCGAAAAAAGACAGATCAGACAGAGCCCGGCCCCGGCCACGAAGCCTTGGTCACCGGTCACCACGAGCCGCGCCGAAAGAGGCTGGAGCGTATCGAACAGACCGCGCACGGCCTGGCCTACGCGTCTGTTTTCCCCCACCTTCCAGCTGGCACGCCGGATGGCAGTCGGCGTCGTCACGACCAGGGTGCCGGCGCCCGGTCCGTTCCGACCGAAGCGTTTTGCGAGGCCCTCCATGTTGAGAATGTGTGGGGCAATCGCCACGATCGGCGGCCGGTCGCTATAGTGCAGCCGCAGCATACGCGGCTCCGCGAGCTGGGTGTCGCTGTAAGCATGGTCCACAAGCAGCGAAGGGTCGATCTCCGGCAGGAAGGGCAGGCCATACATCCGCGCCAGACCCGCAAAATAGGCCTCTTCCTCGATGGTGCCGCTGGCGAGCAGTTCGGCCTCGACAGAGGTCCCGTTGACAGCGGCGCGCTTCGCCATCCGGGCAATCATCGGTTTGGAAATGCCGAGCACGTGCAGCAATCGGGCTTCGCATTTCAGCCGGCTCAGACTCTCCATATCGGCTGCGCTTACCGCGCTCCGCTGCTCTTGCCCCCGCGTTGATCCTGGGCGCGCGGCGACCATCCGCGGGCCATATTCCCTCGTCCACACCAAGCTGCTACACGTCATCCGGTCTGAACGACGCCCCACCCTGACCACGGTTGAAGATGATAGAGATGCGCGCAAAAGTTACATCCCTAGATTTTGTGGGGTTGTGGCCCTGGGTCACCGCGATTCTTCTCGTCGCGCTACTGTCCGCGCCGCCTGTGCGGGCTCAGGAAACCGATCTTCCTGTCCTCTTCGACGCACGCGAACGGCTGGTGCGGCCGGATGTCAGCAGCGTGCTTCGGCTGCGTTTCCTGACCACCACGGATTTTCCGCCTTTCAACTTCATCGACCAGAGCGGCCGGCTGACGGGCTTCCATGTCGATCTTGCGCGCGCGCTCTGTGACGAGCTCAGTCTTCAGACCCGCTGCCAGATCCAGGCTCTGCCTTATGAACAGTTGACCTCGGCGCTGGAAAGCGGGCAGGGGGAAGCGGTGATGGCGGGCATCGCGGTGACGGAGGAAATGCGCGAAAGGTTCAATTTCACGCGACCCTATCTTCTGTTGCCTGCGCGTTTCCTCAGGCGAAACGACGTTGTCCTTGCTCGTCAGGATGCCCAGGCTCTCTCCGGCCGCAAGGTTGGCGTCGTCAAGGATACAGCGCACGAAGCCATGTTGAAGGCTTTCTTTCCCGGCATCACACCGACGACCTTCGAGGACCAGGGAGCGCTCATGGCCGGGCTGAAGGGAAGCCAGGTCGAGGCTGTCTTCGCTGATGCCCTGCAACTCTCCTTCTGGATGATGAGCCCTGAAGCCGCTGGCTGCTGCGGCTTTCTCGATGGCCCCTTTTTGTCGGAGCGCCATCTCGGCGAAGGCATGACCCTCATGGTCGGCGGACAGGACACAGCCCTTTCCGCCGCGCTTGACAGCGCCCTTGCTGCGCTGTCGAAGGACGGGCGGCTGGAAGAAATCTATCTGCGCTATTTCCCGGTCGGGCTTTTCTGAGGCGATCAGATCTGGCGATAGCGGGCCGATGCGCTGCGCTCCAGAGCGGCGCAGGTGAGCTTGTCCAGCGCAAGGCGATCCCGCAGCAGCTGCAGCAGGCGCATTTCCTCGGCGCGAAGGGTCAGGTCGACGGCAACGATTTCCACAGCCAGCGCATAGGCGGTCTCATGCAGCCACTCCGGCAGGGCGTCGCGAATGGTTTCGAGCGCGATGTCCAGACCCTCAGGCCCGGAAAGCAGGCCCGCGCAGCGCTGTGATACCTCGATCAGGCGCTCCTTGTCGAAATTCTCGAAGACCGGAAGAATATCGATCAGCTGGCCAATGCGCACGAGTTCCTTCTCGGCCATGGCATTGTCGACGGCAGACGCCATGACCATGACGAAGATCAGGGCTTCTTCCGGGGATACGGGCTTGTTCATGTATGAGGCTTTCCAGTTGATGTGGGCAAAGAGTAGGAGGGGCGGCCAGGCGTTTCAAGGGAGCGCGCCGGCCCGTTGTGCGGGCTCACCAAAAAGCCCGCGTCTTGCGGCACGGGCTTCCTCGGTCAGGTCGGCAAGTGCGGAGCCCGCCTCCGCCTCTGCCCATCCGTATTTTGCAAGCCAGGACGAAACATCCTGGACGCCCACCCAGCATCGTGTGCGGATCTCGCCCTGCCATGCTGTTGCGGTTGTTTCACAGGTGAGCGACCGGTTTCGCAGGAACTGGCGTTGCTGCGTGCGTGCCATGGCGCCACAGGGCCAGACGTCGCCCTCCGCCGTGGTGCAGCTGCGGTCCACAGGCGTCTCGATCAGATCAGCCAGGCGTACGCGCTGATCCGGTCCGAAGGCGACGACCCCGGCAGCGAGGCTCGACGGCCGATGCAGCAGAACCACTTTCGGTTTGGTGCGCTCGGCGGCGTTGGACAACGGTGCGCGCGCCGCAACCCGTTCGAGGTCTTGCGCGTCGGCAAAGGCCGGCGATCCGAAGGCATCCGGTTCGATGCTGCGCACCTGCCGTCTGGCTTCCATCACTGTCGGTTGTCCGGTCGTGTCATCCTGAAGGAAGCCGACATCGGGCAGGTCGAGCTCCGACGGATCCGGCACGTCCAAATCCTCGATATTGTAATCGACAGGATCTTCGCGGAGCGTCGCTCCGGCCGCCATGACGAGATAGGCCCACAGGAGGAGCCCGATCGCGCCGGCGATGAAGGTGCTGATCCGTCGCATAGGCGCGTTTTCCTATTGGCTCGCCCAGATGATCCGCGCCACCCATTCGACATCGCCCATGTCCAGCATGCGCGGAGGGTGATCCGGATTGAGGGATTGCAGCTCGATCGATTTTGCGCTCTGCCGTGCGAGGATCTTCGCCATGACTTCGCCCTCGCGGGTCTTCACCACGACGCGGTCACCGCGGCGGACTTGCGCACCCGGCTCGACGATCAGGATGTCGCCGTCGCGGTAGAGCGGCTTCATGCTCTCGCCCTGGACCTCCAGCGCGTAGACGCCGTTGTTGCGGCCGGGCGCCGCCGGGAACTCGACGAGATCCCAGCCCTGGCCGGCAGGGAAGCCGCCATCGTCGAAAAATCCGCCGGCACCTGCCTGGGCCATGCCGAGCAGGGGGATCGAGCTTGCCTGCGGCGGAAATGTCCCCTGCGGCAGCGGGCTGCCGCGCAAGGCGTCTGGCGAGACATAGCGCATGAACTGGTCAAGACTGGCGCCGGTCGCTTCCAGCACCTTGGCGATGGATTCGGTCGAGGGCCAGCGCATCCGGCCATCAGCACCGACACGCTTGGACTTGTTGAAGGAGGTGGGGTCGAGCCCAGCACGGCGCGCAAGACCTGAAGGCGTCAGCGAATGCTGCTCCGCCAGCCGATCGATCGCGGCCCATATGCTGTCATGCGAAAGCATGTTCGCGCCTCTTCAGCGCCGGAACACTTCGGATCCCCGGTCCGGCAATGGCGAAAACAATAGATCAGCAAAGGCCGATAGTAAAGCAAAAAGGAATAAAATCCTCTCGCCTGTCTCAGGCGACCATGGCCATGTTGATCTTGCCAAGCTGGATCACGGCCTGGGTGCGGCTGTCCACCTTGAGCTTCAAGAGGATCGCCGAGACATGCGCCTTGATCGTTGCTTCCGACACGCCGAGTTCATAGGCGATCTGCTTGTTGAGCAGCCCTTCGCCGAGCATGCCGAGCACACGGCTTTGCTGCGGCGTAAGCGTGCGCAGCCGGTTGATCAGATCGGCCACGTCAGGATCCGTCTCCTGCCCGCCCTGGTAGCTTGCAGGCGTGGCGATATCACCTTCCAGGACCGACTGGATCGACGCGCGGATCTCGTCGATCCCCGCTGACTTCGAAATGAAGCCGGAGGCCCCGAGCTCGAGGGCCCGGCGTATGGTGACGGGATCGTCGGTGGCAGAGACGATGACCAGCGGCAGGCTCGCGAATTCGGCACGCAGCGCCATCAGACCGGAAAAACCGGAGACGCCGGGCATGGCGAGATCGAGCAGCATGAGGTCCGCATCCGAATGCTCGGCGGCCGCCTTGCGGGCAGCTTCGAAGTCGCCGGCCTCGATGATGGTTTGCGTGCCGTCTATGCCGGTCACGGCCTGGCGCAGGGCGCCCCGGAACAGCGGATGGTCGTCGGCGATGATGAAGGTCGATGCAGCCATGTCACAGCCCCCTCCCAAGAGCGATGTCATTTTGCGCGCGAATGCGTCTCATTCTTTTAGCGCTTGACGACGCACTAGACAATGGTCGTGCAACGAATGGGTGAACGAGGCTTGTTTGTGGTCAGGTTCTGTCCGGAACGGGGTCTCCCGATCCATCCTGCTCCTGTCCCTGAAATTCCTGTACCAGTCCGAAGAAAGTCCGCATGAAGCGCTCCATGATGCCGATCGAGCGGTCAATCTCCGCGTCGCTCGGGAGCTCGCCGCTTTTGGCAGCCGTACCTTCGGCCACGCGTTTTTCCAGAGCTTCGATCCGCTTTTCCAGCCGCGCGAGATCTGCATCGTAAGCGGCACGTTCGTCGGCCGCCATCCGGCAGGTGAGTGTGCCATCGGCTTCGGTGCAGAGTGTGACCGCCCCCGTTTGCCGATCGAGCCGTACGAAGCCGCTTTCCGATTTCTCCAGCGTGTAACGGTCGGTGGCGGCATCCTGAGCCATGGCGACGGGAACGCCGAGCGAGAGCGCCGCCAGTGTGAGCAATGTCTTGGCGATGAACATCTTGTTCCTCCTCCTGTCGTCCGTATCTCCAGGCGTGGACATTTGGCCGCGTTTGCGGCAAACCCGCCTCGACCCTGATGATCTGCGAGAGACCGGACCTTGGAAAAGACCATATACAAGATCGTGCCGCGAGAATTATGGCAGGAGGCGCGCGGCGCTGGCATTTTCAAAGGCGCGCCCATCGATCTCAGGGACGGCTACATCCATTTCTCGACAGGAGCCCAGGCGGTGGAGACCGCGCGTCTGCATTTTGCCGGCCAGTCCGATCTGCTGCTTGTCGCGGTCGATGCAGCCGTCTTCGGTGAGGCCCTGAAATGGGAGGCCTCGCGCGGCGGAGATCTCTTCCCGCATCTTTACGCCGACTTGCCGCTCGACGCCGTGCTTTGGGAAAAGCCCCTAGCCCTCGGTGCTGACGGACTGCACGTCTTTCCTGACTTGGTCGAGGAGAAACGCTGATGCTGGACCTCTTTTCTCTCGGCCGTCGTGGCCTTTTCCTCTTCGATGCGGAAACCGCCCATGGGCTGTCGATTGCCGCGTTGAAAACGGGCTACGTCCCGACCTGCAAGGCGGCTGTCGATCCGCGTCTGGCCCAGACGGTTGCCGGCATTCACTTCCCGAACCCGCTCGGCATGGCCGCAGGCTATGACAAGAATGCCGAGGTGCCGGATGCACTGCTGTCGCTCGGTTTCGGTTTTGCCGAAGTCGGCACGCTGACGCCCAAGCCTCAGACCGGCAATCCGAAGCCGCGCATTTTCCGCCTTGAGCGCGACCGCGCGGTGATCAACCGTCTCGGTTTCAACAACGATGGGCATGAGGCGGCGCTGGCTCGGCTCATCGCCCGCGGCAACCGCGCAGGGATCGTCGGTGTGAACATCGGTGCCAACAAGGACGCGATGGACCGGATCGCCGACTATGTCGCCGGCATCCGCCGCTTCTATCCCGTCGCGACCTATTTCACCGCCAACATCTCGTCGCCGAACACCCCGGGTCTGCGTGATCTGCAGGCCAAGGAGAGCCTCGATGCGCTCCTGTCTGCCGTGCTCGCGGCGCGTTCAGAAGAAGCCTTGCGCGCCGGCAAGCGCCTGCCGGTCTTCCTCAAGATCGCCCCTGATCTTACGGAAGAAGGCATGGACGACATCGCCGAGGTCGCGGCGGCGCATGATCTCGATGGCCTCATCGTTTCCAACACCACGCTGTCACGTGACGGTCTGACCGACCCGACTCTGGCAGGGGAAGCCGGCGGCCTCTCTGGCGCACCTCTGTTTGACAAGTCGACCGCCGTTCTCGCCCGTATGCGGAAGCGCGTTGGTCCGGCATTGCCGATCATCGGGGTAGGCGGCGTGTCCTCAGCCGAAACTGCGCTGGAGAAGATCCGCGCGGGTGCAGACTTGGTGCAGCTTTATTCCTGCATGGTCTATGAAGGACCGGCTCTGCCAGGACGGATCGTCCGGGGCCTGTCGAGCCTGCTAGATCGTGAAACGGTCGCCAATATCCGCGAATTGCGCGACACGAGGCTCGATCACTGGCTTTCGGTGAAAGTCTGATTGGTCTTGGGTTTCAGCCGCGCAAGCAGCAACAGACCGCGTAGACCAAGAAACACGTTGAGCGCGATCCAGAGCCCGTGATTGTCAAACAGCGGAACCAGCACTGCGACGCTGGCGAGATAGCCCGCCAGCGCGACGAGCATCATGTTGCGCATGTCGGATGACCATGTTGCGCCGATGAAGACCCCATCCATGTGGAAGGCGAGTGCCCCGGTCAACGCGGTCAGGGCCGCGTAGACCAGATAGGTCTCGGCAACGCTGCGCACATCTCCGGCCGTCGTGATGAAGCCGATGATCGCCGACCCGAAGACCAGAAAGAATGCAAGGCTCGCCAGAGCCAGGCCGAAGGACCAGAACCCTGTCAGCTTCACCGCGCGCTCGAAGGCGCGCCGCTGTTTGGCGCCGATCGTTTCGCCCGTGATCTGCTCTGCCGCCGTTGCCATGCCATCGAGATAGAAGCTGGCGATCATGAAGAAGTTCATCAGAACGGCATTGGCCGCGAGCGTCACGGCGCCGAAACCGGCCCCGATGCGGGTCATGACGGTAAAGGCGGTGATCAGCGAGAAGGTGCGGATCAGGATGTCCCGGTTGAGCCGGAACAGCGCCATCAGCTTGGTGCGGTCGGTGATCATCGAGACCTGCGGGATTGCGGCGCGGCCATAGCGCCAGAAGACAAAGGCAAAGCCGGCGATCATGGCGACGAACTCGCCGATGACGGTGCCCCAGGCGACACCGGCAATCCCATATCCGAAAGTCAGACCAAGCAGGATCGACATGGCGATGTTGACGCCGTTCAGCAAAATCTGCAGCGCAAGCCCGACGGAGCCCAGTCCACGGCCGAGCACGAAGCCGAGCAGGGTGAAATTCGAGAGTGTCACGGGAGCCGCCAAAATGCGGATGCCGATATAGGTCGCGGCAGCTGCCTGAACGCCACCATCGGCGCCCATCAGCGCAGGGCCAAAGCCGACGATTACGGGAGAGACTGCGAGGATCAGCAATCCGAAACCAAGCGACAAGACGATCGAGCGCCAGAAGACGGCGAAGAGTTCGGATGGTTCGCCGCGTCCTTGCGCCTGGGCGACGAGTGCCGTGGTCGACGCCCGCAGGAAATTCAGACTGGCGAAGAGCAGATCGAAGAGCGCCGCCGCAATCGCAAGCCCCGCCAGTTGGGCCGCGTCGCCGCTACGTCCGACGACGGCGGTATCGGTGAGCCCCAGAAGTGGCGTCGTGACGAAACCGAGGGTCATCGGCAGGGCGATCGCCAGCACGCTGCGATGATTGACGTCGATGGTCCGGGTGGCGGAAGAAGATGGGCTATGCATGGATCGCTCCGGTGGGGACCGGAGCGAAGAGGGAATCACTCAGGCCGAGAGAACCATGGCCCAATAGGGCCGGTTACCGGAAGCGGAATCCCAGGCGACGGCGACGCCGAGCCCGTTGAAGCTGCCGGTCATGTTGTCGAGATGCCGCTTGGAATCGATCCAGGCCTGCACGGCGCGTTCGACGCTATCCTGACCCGCAGCGATGTTTTCGGCCGCCGGCAGCGGCACCCCGTGGCCCTTCATGCGGGCGCCGAAGCTGTCGTTGAAGCCGATCAGATGCGACATCTCGCCAGCGCGTGCCATGCGCTTGGCCTGGGCCACGGCCGCCACTTCCGCGGGGCGACTGCGGGAGAGGGAGGAGAGGCCACGCGATTGCCGGAGCCGGTTCACCATCGGCAACGCGGCGTCCGTCTCGGCCCGGGCCTGGCCGTCATCGGGGTTGAGAATGTCGGTGGACCGGCAGCCGGCGATCGCTGCCGTCAACAATCCGGCCGAGATCAGGATCAGCCGACGGCGATTTAGAACAGGCTCGGGCATGGCGACTTCAGTTCCGTGACGCGAAGAGGCGGAGCAGGATGAAGGCGGGGATGACGATCGTAGCGCCGATCAGCAGATACTGCCCGACCCGACCAAGAGCGTCGAACCCCGTGTACCAGAGGTCGATGATGAAGAACCTGATGCCGTCGAGCAGGTCCATCGGGTCAAGCCCGAAGATCGACATCACAAAGCCGACGATGAGCGAAACGACGATCAGCTTGACGATCGTGCGGCCCGGCGTGTCGCCGAGAAATCGATTGAGGCCATCAGCCATGCGTGTCTCCTGTTATCGTCCGCTGATATGGGCGCAGTCGGCCCGCCGTGCAAGCCGGCGAGCCGAGTGCTTGCGATAGCACTTGAGTTTTTTCCGGTGATCGGTCAAGACCGCGCGCCCGCTCCATGCTGGATCACCCCATGCTGGCAGGCGCAAGGATCTCTTCGATGCATCCCACACAGTTCTCGTCCGGCGACGTCATCGCCGATCGCCGCGCCGATTATGCCCGCATGCTCGCCGAGAATGGCGAACATGCGGCAGCAGTGGAATTGATGGAGCAGGCCCTGGAACTGGTGCCGGACTGGCCAGCCGGTCTGCTGCGTCTTGCGGACTATGCCGAGAAGGCCGGACAGGCAGAAAAAGCGATACCCGCCCTGCGCAGACTGCTCGAGCTCGACCCGGAAGATCTGTTCGGCGCGCAGTTGAAACTGGCTCTGCTCGGGGCCGAAGATATTCCAGACCAGCCGCCCTCTCGCTATGTAGAGGCGCTTTTCGATGATTATGCCGATCGTTTCGATACTGCACTTGTCGAGAAGCTCGATTATTCGGTCCCGGCCAAGCTCGCCCGGCTCATCGTCGAGCATGAAGATCGGCGCTTCGATCTGGCCGTCGATCTCGGGTGTGGCACGGGTCTTTTCGGTGCCGAGATCCGCGAGAGAGTGGCCCGCCTGGAGGGTTTCGATCTCTCGGTCAACATGCTCGCAAAAGCCGAGGAGAAGGGTCACTATGACCTTCTTGCCAAGGCCGATCTATCGCTCGACCCGATCGCGTGCGGTCTCTTCGATGAAAGGCTTGCGGAGTGCCGAGCCGACCTCGTCTCGGCGGCCGACGTGCTGATGTATCTGGGCGACCTCGCCAACGCCTTCGCACTTGCCGCGCAGCTCCTGAAACCCGGCTCGCTTCTCGCCTTTTCGGTCGAAGACGCGGGCGAGGGCGACGGCTTTATCCTGGCGCCGAGCCTGCGTTATGCCCACACCGAACAGCATGTAAGGTATCGTCTCGATGAAAACGGCTTCGACCTCGTGAAGCTGTCGCGCACGACCATTCGCATGGATGGCGGAAAACCGGTCTCCGGCATTCTGTTTCTTGCTAGCCGGAAGGCCTGACGAGCAGCTTTCTTGCGAATTGCATCATGGGTCAGGATTGCTGACCTATCCTCCTTGTTTTCCAGAGTTTCTCGGGTAGGATTTGCACTCGGGAGGTTGTTTTCTGGAGAGCGTGATGGCGCAACTGACGAGCATGCTGGGAATCTGGAATTCGAACCCCACCCGCCACACTCCGGCAGAGGATCTGCAAGGACTCGTGGCAGGGAGCCTGATTGCGGCCCTTGGCCTTTACTTCCTCGCCCAGGTCGGACTTCTGACCGGTGGCATGGCTGGCCTCGCCTTCGTCCTGCACTACTGGAGCGGCTGGAGCTTCGGTCTTCTTTTCTTCTTGCTCAACCTGCCATTCTACATTCTTTCGCTGCGTCGCGTCGGCCTCGATTTCACCATCAAGACCTTTATCGCCGTCGGCCTCACCTCCTTCATCGTCGAAATCGAGAGCCGCTTCCTCGTGATAGAGAGCATCGCGCCGATCTGGGCGGCGATCCTCGGTGGCCTGCTACTCGGCTTCGGCCTTCTGGCGCTCTACCGCCACCGCGCCAGCCTCGGAGGCCTCGGCATTCTCGCCGTTTACATCCAGGACCGCTTCGGCATCCGCGCCGGCCTCGTGCAGCTTGCCTTCGACCTCTGTGTCATGGCGCTGGCCTTTGCCGTCGTCAGCCCCTCCGTGGTGCTCTATTCTGTCATCGGCGCCGTGGTGTTGAACCTCTTCCTCGCGATCAACCACCGCTCGGACCGATATATAGCGCTGAGGTGAGGCGCTTTTCGCCCCTTCTCTTTCCCCGCCCGTCCACTACCTTGAGGCGGTGACGACAACTGATTCCGCCCTTGCCCTTCTGCCTGCCCCCTTCCTCCGCTGGTTCGGCGAAAAGGGCTGGCAGCCGCGTGACCATCAGCTGGAGCTGCTGGCCCGGGCGAGATCCGGCGAGAATGGCGGGGAGAGCTTGCTGCTGATCGCACCGACCGGTGCGGGCAAGACGCTTGCCGGCTTCCTGCCGTCGCTCACCGAGCTCACCGAGCGTGGACGGAAAAAACCAGGCGAGGCCTTCACGGGCATCCACACGCTCTACATCTCGCCGCTCAAAGCGCTTGCCGTCGACATCGAACGCAACCTGATGAAGCCCGTCACCGAGATGGGGCTCCCGATCACCATCGAGAACCGGACCGGCGATACCCCGGCTCATAAGCGCCAGCGGCAGAAGACCAATCCGCCGGATATCCTTCTGACGACGCCTGAGCAGGTCGCATTGCTCATCTCCCACTCGGACGCGGAGCGCTTCTTCAAGGACCTGCGCTACGTCATCTTCGACGAGCTGCATTCGCTGGTGACTTCCAAGCGGGGCCATCTGCTCTCGCTGGGCCTAACGCGGTTGAGGAAGCTTGCCCCTGGTCTCAAGACCATCGGCCTTTCTGCGACCGTTGCTCAGCCGATGGACCTGCGCCGCTGGCTTGTCGCCCAGCCGGAAGAGGGCGAGGCGGCGGCCGGTCTGATCACCGTCGAGGGTGGTGCCCGACCAAATATCACTATCCTTCAGACCGATGAGCGCATTCCCTGGTCGGGTCACAAGGCGCATTATGCAATCCCCGAGGTCTACAAGGTCCTCAAGGACTTTCAGACGACGCTGCTTTTCGTCAACACGCGCTCCCAGGCCGAGATGCTCTTCCAGGAGCTCTGGACGGTCAATGATGACAACCTGCCGATCGCGCTGCATCACGGCTCGCTCGACGTTTCGCAACGTCGCAAGGTGGAGGCCGCCATGGCCGAAAACCGGCTGCGGGCGGTCGTTGCCACCTCGACGCTCGATCTCGGCATCGACTGGGGCGATGTCGATCTCGTCATCCATGTCGGCGCGCCGAAGGGCGCATCGCGCCTTGCCCAGCGCATCGGCCGTGCCAATCACCGCATGGACGAGCCGTCCCGCGCCATTCTCGTGCCGGCCAACCGGTTTGAGGTGATGGAGTGTCAGGCCGCACTCGATGCCAACTATATCGGCGCGCAGGATACGCCGCCTGTGGGGGAGGGCTCGCTCGACGTGCTCGCCCAGCATGTGCTCGGCATGGCCTGCGCCGATGCCTTCGACGAGGATGAGCTTTACCGCGAGGTGACGACGGCGCTTCCCTATGTCGCCCTGCCGCGCGAGACCTTCGCCCGCATCGTCGATTTTGTCGCGACCGGCGGATATGCACTGCGTACCTACGAGCGCTATGCCCGCATCCGCCGTCGCAAGGACGGGTTATGGCGCGTCTCGAACCCGCAGGTCGCTCAGCAATATCGCCTGAACCTCGGCACCATCGTCGAAATGCCGATGCTCAATGTCCGCCTCGTGAAGCGCAACCATCTCGGCTCGATCGGTCGCGGCGGCATGACGCTTGGCAAGGTCGAGGAATATTTCTTCGAACAGCTGACCCAGGGCGACACCTTCCTCTTTTCCGGCAAGGTGCTGCGCTTCGAGGGTATCCGGGACAATGAGTGCCTGGTCTCCAATGCCTTTTCGATGGACCCGAAGATCCCGGCCTATGCCGGCGGCAAGTTCCCGCTCTCGACCTATCTGGCCGAGCAGGTCCGCGCCATGCTGGACGATCCGTACCGTCGCACCAGCCTTCCAGAGCAGGTGCGAGACTGGCTGTCGCTGCAGGCGGAGAAGTCGATTCTCCCCAAGCGCGGCGATCTGCTGATCGAGACCTTCCCGCGCGGCGAGCGCTTCTACATGGTGATCTATGCCTTCGAGGGCAGGCTCGCGCATCAGACGCTCGGCATGTTGCTCACCCGCCGGCTGGAGCGCATGCGCGCCAAGCCGCTGGGCTTTGTCGCGACAGACTATGCGCTGGCGATCTGGGCCTTGGAGGACATGGGGTCACTGATCGCGCGGGGAGCGCTTAGCCTTGCCGAACTCTTCGATCAGGACATGCTGGGCGATGATCTGGAAACCTGGCTCGACGAGAGCTTCATGCTGAAACGCACCTTCCGCAATTGTGCCGTCATTGCCGGACTGATCGAACAGCGTCATCCCGGCAAGGAGAAGTCCGGTCGGCAGGTGACCGTCTCCTCCGACCTGATCTACGACGTGCTGCGTAGTCACGAGCCCGATCATATCCTCATGCAGGCAACGCGACAGGATGCCGCCGCCGGGCTTTTGGACATCGCCCGGCTTGCCGATATGCTGGAGCGAATCAAGGGGCATATCCTGCACAAGCGCCTCACCCAGATCTCGCCACTCGCCGTGCCAGTCATGCTGGAAATCGGCAAGGAGCCGGTGGCGGGCGAAGCACAGGAGCATGTGCTGTCCATGGCGGCGGAAGATCTCATCGCCGAAGCCATGGCGTGAATCATGCGGAGCGGCTATGACGAGGCCTGATGCTGCGGAATGAAGACATGACGGGTATGACGGCCAGGCGCCTCGCGCCGATCGAGACTGTGGAGACGGCGACCGAGATCGCGCTTTCGGGCGTGGCTGCGGTCTGTGATCTGACCGGTGCCATGTATCTGCCCGACCACCGAACCCTCGTGGTCTCCGACCTGCATCTTGAAAAAGGCGCCGCCTTCGCAAGGCGCGGCCAACTGCTGCCGCCCTATGACACGCTGGCAACGCTTCGTCTGCTTGAGAGCGTGGTGAACCGCTACCAGCCCGCGACGATCATCAGCCTCGGCGATAACTTCCATGACCGTGTCGGCTCGGCCATGATGCCGCTGGTGTTTCGCGAGATGATCCATGGTCTGGTCGCCGGACGTGAGATCGTTTGGATCAATGGCAACCACGATCCGGATGGCACAACGGCTTTGCCGGGCGTGTCCATGGATGAGTTTTCGCTCGCCGGCCTCACCTTCCGCCACGAACCTTCGCTTGCCCATGGCAAGGGTGAAGTGGCAGGTCATCTCCATCCCTCAGCCACCGTACGCCGCCGCGAAAAATCGGTCCGCCGTCCATGCTTTGCGACCGATGGCCTGCGCATGGTCATGCCATCCTTCGGCGTCACCACCGGCGGCCTTGACCTGCGGCACAAGGCCTTCACCGGTCTCTTCGCCCGTACCGACCTGATCGCACACCTGCTCGGCCGCGACCGGATCTATTCGGTGCGCTACGGCAATCTGCTCGGCTGATCCCGTCAGTCTTTCCGGAAGATCAGGCTTGCCGCCCAGCCCGTGATCAAGGCAAGCAGCACGGCAAATGTGCCGTAGGCCAGGGGCTGTTGATGAGCGGCTTCAGTGATCGCTTCTTCCAGACCCGTCTTGATGACGCGCAGCGGCAATTCTCGTTGCCCGATGAACTCGCCCGACTTGAACAGGTAGGCATGCACCGTATGAACGCCATTCGGGATATTGGCAGGAAGCCGAAGCGTCGCCTGAAAAAGGCTCGATGATACGAAGCGCACACCGCCCGTGTCGCGCTGGTAGAGACCGCCATTCTGTTTCAGTCTGCGAAACGCCTCGCGAAACTCGCTGAGGTTTGCGGAATTGCTGATGAAACCCGTGGGCGTTAGCGCGAGGTGATCGATGCCGATGCCGAGCGAGGTCAGGAGGTTATCCTCGGCGATCTCCTCCACAGGCCGGGTGCTGGCCAAGGAATAGGAGATTGGCATTTGTTCGAAGGTCAGCGACGTCCGGTTGACCCAGATCCCGAATAGCCGCTCCTTGCGGCGCACGGTCGTCCAGTCGCGTGGTCCTTCCAGCGTCACCACCACATCATACTGCCCGATTGCTAGAAGCAATTGGTCGGTGTTGGTGAGTGCACCGAAGACGGTCAGATCGGCGCCAGAAAAATCCGAAGTAATGGCGATCTCGCTGGTGGAGATGCCGATCTCAAGGCCTTCGCGTTCCGCAAGCTGTGTCGTCAGCGGATCCTGGGCCGCCGCCGGGGTCGACCAAGCGGTGAACATCGCAATGGTGAGAGCGAGGAGAGTTGCTTTCATCTCAGCCCCCGATCGCCAGAGAGTAGATGTCGTCGGGCGTCACGACCAGTTCGATCGCGAGACGCACGCCGACGGCGAGCACGAGAAGCCCCAGCAGCGCGCGCAACTGTTCGCCGCGCAGCTTCTGGCCGACACGCACGCCATATTGCGCGCCAATCACGCCGGCCACCATCAGGATGAAGGCGAGCACGATATCGACGGAATAGTTCGTCGCCGCCTGGACGATCGTGGTGTAGGCGGTGGTAAATATGATCTGGAAGAGCGAGGTGCCGACGACGACATTTGTGGGAATGCGCAGCAGATAGATCATGGCCGGGACCATGATGAAGCCGCCGCCGACACCCATGACCGAAGTCAGGATGCCGATGCCGAAACCGAGCGCGAGGATCGGGATGACGCTCAGATAGATCTTCGATTTCTTGAAGCGCATCTTGAAGGGCAGACGGTGCACCCAGTTGTGCTGCCCGGGCCGCTTCAGGGGGACGGCTTCGTTGCGGGCGGCCCGGCGAAGCGCCCGCAAGCTCTCCGCCAACATCAACCCGCCGACCGTGCCGAGGAACACCACGTATAGCAGCGAGATGATCAGGTCGAGCTGACCGAGACGCCTCAGCCACGAGAAGATGTAGACACCGATCGTCGCACCGACCAGACCTCCTATCAGCAGAACTGTTCCAAGCTTCATATCCAGCGTACCGCGCCGGAAATGCGAAATGGCACCCGATACGGAGGAAGCCACGACCTGGTTCGCGCCGGTTGCAACGGCGACGACTGGAGGAATGTTGTAGAAGATCAGGAGTGGCGTGATGAGGAAGCCGCCACCGACCCCGAACATGCCCGAGAGGAAGCCGACAGCCGCGCCCATGCCGAGAATGATGAACACATTGACCGACAACTCGGCGATCGGCAGATAGATCGTCACGTCAGGACCTCAAATGCGGGTAGCCGCGCCTTGGGGCGCGGTCACGTCAGAGCTATCAGCCCCTTGTTCTCTCTCATGCTGGCCAGGCGCAAGTCCTTGATCGGACTTGCTCCCCTTCGAATTCTTTTCTGCGCCTCAAGGCCATCCAAGTCAATTCGAGAGCCCGTCATAGACCCTTATTCGCGGTCTTTTATGACAGCCGTATCATTTGTTGCGGGCCAGAAGCTCGGTCACCAACTTATCCGTCACCTGACCCGTCGGCTGTTCACCGATCGATGTCTGGAAGGCCTTGATCGCCGAGACCGTCTTGGCGCCCATCACACCATCGGGCGTTCCTGCGTCATAGCCGTTCTTGTTGAGAATAGCCTGGATGTTACGGATCGCCTTCTTCATGTCGACGCTTGCGGTCTTCAGGCCCTTGCCGGCCCATTCGTCTGGCGTGTTGACCGAATTGGCGTCCGGGTCCATCTCCTTGGCCTTCCAGAGGTCCACCTCGGCACGGGCGCGTTCGAGTTCCTCGGGCTTCAGCGCATTGGCCACTTCGTCGCGCTTTTGCGCTGCATCCGTGTCGCCACCCTTGGCTGCGATCGCAAACCACTTGTAGGACGTCACCAGATCCGGCGAGGTCCCGTTGCCACGGGCACTGAGGATCGCGAGATTGAACTGGCTGTCTGAAATTCCGTAATCAGCGGCCTTTCCGAACCACTCCACCGCCTTGGCATAGTCCTGTGCGCCATCCTTGCCGGAGGCATAGATGACGGCGAGGTTGTGCATGGCGCTGGCATTGCCGGCATTCGCTGCCATTTCGTAATAGCGCTTTGCTTCGCCGATATTGGGTGCAACGCCCGTTCCCTTTTCGAGGAAATTGGCCAGACGATACTGGGCTGGGGCAAAACCCTTGTCGGCTGCGAGGCGATACCACTTGGCCGCTTCGGCGAAGTCGTTCGTTACGCCACGACCTTCGGTATAGCGTGCGCCGATCTCAAAAAGGGCAACCGGATCGCCATCCTTGGCAGCGATCGAAAGCGATGGTGGCGTGATTTCCGAGGGAACCATGATCTCTGCGGCAGGCGCAGCCGGCGCGATTTCCTCGGCAACGACCACATTGGCCCCCGCATCGGCAACTCTGGTTGGCGCTTCGAGCGTCTGGCCCGGCGCGCTCGTCGCAGGTGCCATCAGAGCCCTGACAGGGGCCGTGTCTCCCGCTTGAACAGTTGCAGGCGGCGCCGATGTGTCCTGAGCGACGACAAGATCTTCATCCGTCTCGGCTGGAGGCTCTGCCTGCGCAGACGCCGCAGAAAGTGTCGCGGTGCCGGTGTCGCCCTGGACATCGGCTGCATCAGCGGTCTCGACTGCGGGTTCTGCAATGATGGCCTCGCTCGTCTCGTCCTGACCGGTCTCTTCGATGGCGACGGGCGCTTCGCTGCGGGTCAGCGTATTGACGAGCGGCATGGCCATGGCAACGAGAAGCACGGCTCCCACCGCCATCATGATGGGACGGCGATACCGCGCGAAGAGGGAGGTTTCCCCCGACTTCGCCTTGGCCTTCACATCGGCCATGGTCTTGTTGCCTGTAGGCGCTGCCTTCTGGGCACGATCCATTTCCATGGCGGCCGCCTGAGCGGCGCGCCGGGCGGCGGCGATGTAGTCGGTCCGGTCCCCATTGTCGGCGCCGGCTGGCGTTGCACCCTTGGTTGCCTGCTGACTGGCACGAACGCGCTCAAGGATCTTGCGCACATCGGGCGCGCCGGAACCGGGCTCCAAAAGTTCATTCGCGTCGTCGGGCGGCAGCACGTCGACCGGATCGATCGACGGCGAAGGATCGACCATCTGGCGAGGCTCTGCAGGGGCCTTTGGCGCCTTCTTGCCCGGCATCAGCTTCTTGCCGAGGCCGGCGAGCAGGCTGGGCTTCGCAACCTTCTTTTCTCGTGCGGCATCAATCACCGGCAGCGCGGTCATGGTCTGGGCGAAATCATCCGCTGCGGCGAGCAGCTCCTGATCGATCGGATGTGTCGGTTCCGCAACCGGTTCGGCGACCATATGCGGCGGTTTTGGAGCCGGTGCTGCGGCTTGATGTGCACGCGGCACCGGTGCGGGAGCAACGGGAGCCTGGGCAAAGAGAGGTGCTGCTTCGGGCTGCTGTCCGAGATGGTGCAACTCGTCGAGCCGTCCGGCGATCTGCACGAGTGTGTCATGCAGGGCCTCGAAGGTGCGGTGGGTCCGCTCTTCCGAGTGACGGCTATAGTCTTCGAGCTGCTTGAGATGATCCGACAGGGCCGACAGAGCGGAGATGTCAGCCGATGCCGCCTGGCTTCCAGCCGGAAAACGCTGGGCGAAATTGGCCATGACGGTCTCGGCGGCCTGCCGGGCTGCCTCGATGATGTATTCGTCGCTCGTCGCTACATAATCCTCGAGTGCCGAAATGCGGCCGGAGACCTCCGGATCGGCCGGCGAGGGCTGGCTGATCAGGGCTGAGAGATGGGCGATCTGGTCTTCGAGCCCCTTGAGGCTTGCGCTTTCGCCGGTAGGGGCGGAGGAGCTGGTTTCCTCAAGACGGTCGACCACGGCATTCAGGCGGTCTTCGAGGTTGCGCAGGGCACTGTCATCGATCATGGCGACCGGCTGCGGCGCGTCGAGCTCCTCAATGTGACGCGCCAGGATTTCGAGCCGATCGGCAAGGCGGTCGTTGACGGCACTGCCGTCGAGCGCATCGATCTTGCGGGAGATGTCGGCAAGATAGCCGGTGAGTTCCGGCGCCGGCGCAGGCCGCTGCACCTTCTCCAGCATGTAGGAGAGTTGGTCCAGCCGCTCTTCCAGACGGACCGCGCCCTGTTCTGTCGATAGCTGTTCAATGCGCTCGGTCAGCAGCTCCAGCCGCTCGGCCATCTCGTGCGAGGCATCCGGCAGCTGCGGTGCGCGCGTCTCGGAGAGGGTCTCGATCTGGCGCGCGAGACCCGAGAGCCGCTCTTCCAGCCGATGAAACGTCGCCGGATCGTTGCCCGGGCCGCTGTTGCGGCTCCCGGCCGCGATGGCGCGCGTGATTTCGTCGAGTCGCATGTCGAGCGAGGCGAACTGTTCCGTCAGCTTGCGCTCGTTGGGATCGATATGGGCGCCGATATGTTCGAGAGCAGATGCGACGGTCACAAGCTTGTCTTCGAGAGCCCGGATAGCGCGGGTGTCGCCCATGCCGCCGAGCTGCGACTTGATGTCGTCGAGCCGGTCGGCGATGCGAATGATCTCGTCGCGCATGGCGCCGGTGTCGAGGCCATCGAGACGGACTTCGACATCATCCCAGCGGCGCTCCATGCGACGCATGGAATCCTCGCGGGCAAGGCCGTCCATCAGCGAGCGCAGGTCGTCGAAGTCCTCACGCAGACCGTCGGTGCCCGGAGCCTTGATGCCTTCGAGACGCTGGATGCTTTCGGCCAGACGGGCAATGTCCTGACGCATGTCGTCCTGCGGGCGGCTTTCTTCGGCAAGCTGGCGGATCGAGCGCATCTCGTTGCGCAAGCCGGCAATCTCGCGCGACAGGCTTTCGCTGATGTCCTGCTTCAATTCGCGGCGCAGGCCGCTCAGCGCTTCCGTGATGTCCTGGCTGGCGCGCGCGGGTGGTGCGACGGGAGCGCGCACGGCATAGGCCGGCTGCGGATCGGAAAGCGGAGGCAGGGGCTGGCGCACCGTCGTGCGCGGCAAGGGTTCTTCGCTGCGGCTGTAAAGGCTGCGGTCGGAACTGCGGGCACGGCTTTCCTCGAGCGCGCGCTGGCGCTGGCGGATTTCGGCAAGCGGATCCGGCCGGGTGTCGCGGACATCGCGTTCGCTGCGCGGAAGGTCGTCGGCGCGGCGGCCGGGCAGGGGGCGTGCCACCGGCTCGTCTGCACTGCGGCTGCGCGCGCTCTGTTGGCCAATCAGTCCCTCGATGCGAGCCTCAAGCCCTTCGATGGTGCGGTTCAACGCATCCAGCGAGGACGGGTTGCCGGGCCGTTGGGTCTGGGATCGCGATCCGTTCATGGTTCTGCTCGCCTCGATGGTGCCGGACGCAGCGTGCGTCCGAATGCGTCCAGGTGGTCCTGTGTGACGTCGACGAATGCCTCTTGCCCCGAGGGCTATGAGGGCGCGTCGGAATCGCGGATGGATCACCAGCTTTCAAACGCAACCTTTCATGAAACATGGTAAACAAGCCGTTAAGCTTCGCGAAAAATCGGTGAATACGGGTATCTCCCTTATGTCGGAACGCCCCGCACAAGGGCCTTCCTTTAGAGGCCTTTGATGGACGGGGAGGGGACCTTGGTCCTTGCAAAAATGCCGCGCTTAAAAATTTTGACGTTTACGCGCACGTCAATTATTTGTATAAGCCAGAACAGTCCGATCCCGTCGGAACCGAAGTCTTTGGAGGAAGATGACCGATGCCTGTCTACAAGGCCCCCGTAAACGACACGCTTTTCATTCTCAACGACGTCCTTGGTCTCGAGCGGTACAACAACCTGCCGGGCTTTGAAGACGCGACCCCCGACATGATCGAGGCGATCGTCGGCGAGGCGGCCAAGCTCGCGGAAGAGCAGCTCTTCCCGCTCAATCTCTCCGGCGACCAGGAAGGCTGTGTCCGTTCGGATGACGGTTCGGTCAGGACGCCGAAGGGTTTCAAGCAGGCTTATGACGCCTATTGTCAGGGCGGCTGGCTTGGTCTGGCCGTACCTGCTGAATACGGTGGTCAGGGCCTGCCTTACACGCTGCACACCGCCGTCGGAGAATTCATGTCCTCCGCCAACATGGCGCTCATGATGTATCCGGGCCTCACCCAGGGCGCGATCGCCGCGATCCTGGAGCATGGCTCCGACGAGCAGAAGCAGAAGTATCTGCCGAAGATGGTCGAGGGCATCTGGACCGGCACGATGAACCTCACCGAGCCGCATTGCGGCACCGACCTCGGCCTGCTGCGTACCAAGGCGGTTCCCAACGGCGACGGCTCCTACAAGATCTCCGGCCAGAAGATCTTCATCTCTGCCGGCGAGCACGACATGTCGGACAACATCATCCACCTCGTGCTCGCACGCATCGAAGGTGCGCCCGAGGGCACCAAGGGCATCTCGCTCTTTATCGTGCCGAAGTTCATGGTCGGCGACGACGGTTCGGTAGGCAGCCGTAACACGGTCACCTGCGGCGCCATCGAGCACAAGATGGGCATTCACGGCAATGCCACCTGCGTGATGAACTATGACGAGGCGACCGGCTATCTGATCGGCGCCGAGAACAAGGGCCTCGCGGCCATGTTTGTCATGATGAACGAGGCCCGCCTCGGCGTCGGCCTGCAGGGTCTGTCGATCTCCGAAATCGCCTATCAGAACGCCGCCAACTATGCCCGCGAGCGCATCCAGGGCCGCTCTCTGTCGGGCGTCAAGGCGCCGGAAAAGAAGGCCGACCCGATCATCGTGCACCCGGACATCCGCCGCGTCTTGCTCACTATCAAGGCCTTTAACGAGGCCGGCCGCGCCTTCACGCTGTGGACGGCGCTCAAGTCAGACGTCGCCCACCGCTCCGGTGACGCGACCGAGAAGCAGCTTGCCGACGACGTGCTCGGCCTGATGACACCGATCCTCAAGGGTGTCCTGACCGACAAGGGCTTTGACCATGCGGTCATGGCCCAGCAGGTCTATGGCGGTCACGGCTACATCGAAGAATGGGGCATGTCGCAGTATGTCCGCGATGCCCGCATCGCGATGATCTACGAAGGTGCCAACGGCATCCAGGCCCTCGACCTCGTTGGCCGCAAGCTCGGCCTCAACGGCGGCCGCGCCGTGATGGCGCTTTTCAAGGAAATCGGTGATTTCTGCGAGGAGAACCGTGGCGACGAGAACCTGGCGGCCTACACCAAGAGCCTTAAGAAGGGCCTGAACGACCTGCAGGCTTCGACCATGTGGTTCATGCAGAACGCCATGGCCAAGCCCGACAACGCCGGTGCTGGTTCGACCGATTACATGCACCTCTTCGGTCTCGTCGTGCTCGGCTACATGTGGGCCAAGATGGCCAAGGCCGCCAATGACAACCTGGCCGCAGGCTCTGGCGATGCGGACTACTACAAGAACAAGCTGATGACCGGCCGCTTCTACATGGAAAAGGTCATGCCGGAGACGGCACTGCGCAAGGCCCGGATCGAAACCGGCGCCGACAGCCTGATGGAAATGGCCGCGGAAGCGTTTTGATCTTCCCCTTCTCCCCATCGGGGAGAAGGTGGCCCGACAGGTTAGGCGCAACGCGTTGCGCCTGGGATGAGGGGGCGCTTGCGCAATCCGCCCCCTCATCGCCTCGCATTCGCTCGGCACTTCTCCCCGCTGGGGAGAAGAGGGAAAAATTCCGGCGCCCCCGTGCGCCCAAGGGAGAGAGACGATGACTGAAGTCTTCATTTACGACCATGTGCGCACGCCCCGCGGGCGCGGCAAGAAGGACGGTTCGCTGCACGAAGTGCCGACCCCCCGTCTGGCCGCCAAGACACTGGAAGCACTGCGCGACCGCAACGGCCTCGACACCTCGACCGTCGACGACATCATCTTCGGCTGCGTCGATCCGGTGATGGAAGCCGGCGCCGTAATCCCGAAGGCCGCTGCCTTCGAGGCCGGTTATGATTTCGCCGCCCCCGGCATCCAGATCTCGCGCTTCTGCGCCTCCGGTCTCGACGCGATCAACCTCGCCGCCGGCAAGGTCGTGGCTGGCTCCGATGACATCGTCATCGCTGGTGGCGTCGAAAGCATGTCCCGCGTCGGCATGGGCATGTCGGGCGGTGCCTGGTACATGGACCCCTCGGTCAACTTCCCCGGCTATTTCATGCCGCAGGGTGTGTCTGCCGACCTGATCGCCACCAAGTATGGCTTCACCCGCGACGATGTCGATGCCTATGCCGTCGAGAGCCAGAAGCGCTCCGCCGCCTCCTGGGCTGCTGGTAACTTCGCCAAGTCCGTCATCCCGGTGAAGGACGGCAACGGCCTCGTCATTCTCGACCGCGACGAACACATGCGCCCCGGCACCGACATGCAGTCGCTGGCAAGCCTGAATCCTTCCTTCCAGATGCCCGGCGAAATGGGTGGCTTCGAAGCCGTCGCCATCCAGGCCCATCCGGAAATCGAGCGCATCACCTACATCCACCATGCCGGCAATTCGTCCGGCATCGTCGATGGTGCTGCTGCCGTTCTCGTCGGCTCCAAGGCTGGCGGTGAGGCGATGGGTCTGAAGCCGCGCGCCCGCATCCGCGCCTTCACCAATATCGGCTCTGATCCGGCGCTCATGCTGACCGGCCCGGTTGACGTGACGGAAAAGCTCCTGAAGCGCACGGGCATGAAGATCTCCGACTTCGACCTGTTCGAACTGAACGAGGCGTTTGCCGCCGTCGTCCTGCGCTTCATGCAGCATTTCAACGTCGACCATTCGAAGATGAACGTCGCCGGCGGCGCGATCGCCATGGGCCATCCGCTCGGTGCCACCGGTGCAATGATCCTCGGCACGGTGCTCGACGAGCTGGAACGCCGCGATCTCAACACCGCGCTGGTGACGCTCTGCATCGGCGCCGGCATGGGCACGGCGACGGTTATCGAGCGCGTTTGAGGGGGAAGCTCTCCCTCATCCGCCTGCCGGCACCCTCTCCCCTCGGGGAGAGGGTGGCCGAGCCAAGCAGAGGCCGGGTGAGGGGGATGCTCCTCGCAACATCGAATTTCAGGGAAGAGGAATCCCATCATGACCTACAAGAACTTCACCATCGAGACTGACGCAGACGGCATTGCCCTCGTCACCTGGGACATGCCCGACAAGTCGATGAACGTCTTCACAGTCGAAGTCATGGACGAGATCGAGAAGATCCTCGAGCAGACGGTTGCCGATGATGGCATCAAGGGCGTGGTCTTCACCTCGGGCAAGTCCTCCTTCTCCGGCGGCGCCGATCTCACCATGATCAAGGGCATGTTCTCCATGCTCGAAGAGGAAAAGGCCAAGGACCCGACCGCTGCTGTCCAGAAGCTGTTTGACGCCGCCGGTCGCATGACCTGGCTGTGGCGCAAGATCGAGACCAACGGCAAGCCGTGGGTCTCCGCCATCAACGGCACCTGCATGGGCGGCGCGACCGAACTGTCGCTCGCCTGCCATGGCCGCGTGGCGTCGAGCGCCAAGCAGGTCAAGATCGGCCTGCCGGAAGTCAAGGTCGGCATCTTCCCGGGCGCCGGCGGCACGCAGCGCGTCGCCCGCCTCGCCAACACGCAGGACGCCCTGCAGATGATGACCACCGGTCAGACGCTGTCGGCGGCTCGCGCCAAGGCTATGAACCTGGTGCATCAGGTCGTCGAGCCAGGCGAACTGATCAACGCTGCGAAACAGATGATCAAGGACGGTCTGAAGCCTGTCGCCCCTTGGGACGAAAAGGGCTTCAAGGTTCCCGGCGGTGGCATCTGGACGCCGGCCGCAGCCCAGCTATGGCCGGCCGCTTCCGCGATCATGCGCCGCGAAACCGCAGGCAACTACCCGGCAGCGCTTGCCATCCTTAAGAGCGTTTATGAAGGCCTCCAGGTGCCCTTCGACACGGGTCTCAGGATCGAGCAGCGCTACTTCACCGAGATCGTCCAGACCACCGAAGCCTATTCGATGATCCGCTCGCTCTTCGTCTCGATGCAGGAACTGAACAAGGGTGCCCGCCGCCCGGCGGGTCAGCCGAAGTCCGAGATCAAGAAGGTCGGCGTCGTCGGCGCCGGTTTCATGGGCGCCTCGATCGCCTATGTGACAGCCGCTGCCGGCATCAATGTCGTGCTGATTGACCGCGACATGGAAGCTGCCGGCAAGGGCAAGACCCATTCGGAAGGCCTCGTTGCCGGTGCCGTCGGTAAGGGAAAGCTCACCAAGGACGAGGGCGAAAAGCTCCTTTCGCTGATCACGCCCTCAGATGATTACGGCACACTCTCCGATGCCGATCTCGTCATCGAAGCCGTCTTCGAAGACCGCGACGTCAAGAAGGCCGTCATCGAGAAGGTCGAGGCCGTGTTGCCGGAAGGCGCGATCTTTGCCTCCAACACCTCGACCCTGCCGATCACGGGCTTGGCCGGAAACTCCAAGCGCCCGGTCGATTTCATCGGCATCCACTTCTTCTCGCCGGTCGAGAAGATGATGCTGACCGAAGTCATTCTCGGCAAGGAGACGGGTGACAAGGCGCTGGCGGTGGCCCTCGATTATGTTGCCGCGATCAAGAAGACCCCGATCGTCGTCAACGACACGCGCGGCTTCTTCGTCAACCGCTGCGTCCTGCGCTACATGGCCGAGAGCTACAACATGCTCATCGAAGGCGTGCCGCCGGTCATGATCGAGAATGCCGCAAAGTTCGCCGGCATGCCGGTCGGTCCGCTGGCGCTGAACGACGAAGTGGCGATCGATCTCTCCTACAAGATCCTGAAGGCAACCGTTGCTGACCTCGGCGAGAAGGCGATTGACCCGCGCCACATGGAGCTGGTTGCCCGCATGGTCGAAAAAGAAGAGCGCTTCGGCCGCAAGAACGGCAAGGGCTTCTACGACTATCCGGCAAAGCCCGCGAAGAAGCACATCTGGCCGGGCCTGAAGGATCTCTACCCGCAGCAGAAGCCGGAAGCCGTCGACGTCAAGACACTGCAGGAACGCTTCCTCGCAACTATCGCGCTCGAAGCCGCCCGCACCGTCGAGGAAGGCATTGTCACCGACCCGCGCGAAGCCGATGTCGGCTCGATCCTGGGCTTCGGTTTTGCACCCTACACCGGCGGTGCCCTGTCCTATATCGACGGCATGGGTGTGAAGATCTTCGTGGAACTCTGCGAACGCCTCGCCAAAGACTACGGCCCGCACTTCACGCCAACGCCGCTCCTCAAGGACATGGCCGCCAAGGGTGAAACCTTCTACGGCCGCTTCGACCCCTACGGCGAAGCCGCTAAGGCCGCATGAGCTTAGGTCCTGAATGAATTGGAAAAGGCGGCCCCCAGGCCGCCTTTTTTCGTTCGGGTCTTGTGTGAAGCTTCAGTTCGTCAGCTCATACGACCGCCGCAGCCCCTGCGCGTCGAGCCAGGCAAGAACTGCTTCCGGCTCGTCCGTATGTATGATGGTCACGCCCCGTTCGATGAAGAAGCCCCAGACATCCTCCGGTCGCCCTGT
Source organism: Rhizobium sp. AAP116 (assembly GCF_001295785.1). NCBI lineage: Bacteria > Pseudomonadati > Pseudomonadota > Alphaproteobacteria > Hyphomicrobiales > Rhizobiaceae > Rhizobium > Rhizobium sp. AAP116. Next base: position 75,001 of record NZ_LJIB01000008.1, on the reverse strand, counting down.
CGAAAGTGCGAGATAATCGCCGCGTCCCCCCGCCACCATGCCCTCAGGGCGATCGGTGATCGGATAGGTGTTGATCCAAAGATGGGTGTTGTTGCGGACCGCAGCCGCGCGGGCGAGGGGCGAGAGCAGAGGTCCGCCATCCGAGGTGATCGGCTCCGATGAATCCCGATACCAGTGGACAAGCTCGGCGGCCGGTGCGCCGAGCGCAGATTGGGTACGGTCGATGAATGCGGGCTCGGTCACGGCGTCATCGGCGAGGATCGGCATGAAAGCGAACTCCGCCCCGATGGCGCGGCGGATGTCGCGAGCGAGTTGCAGCCGCTCGGCATTCCACACTGCCATCTTCAGAAGCACGCCATCGGTCATGCCGAGGCTGCGGGCGAGATCCGCGACTTCCACCAGGGCTTCCGGCTCGAGCTTGTTGTCGATGTTGATCAGGATCCGGCCGCGCGCATGCAGCATCGCTTCTTCGAGCGTGAAGACATGTTCGTCTGTCGGGCGACGGTCTCCCTCGACCAAGAGCCGGCAGGTTCTAAGCTCTGCAAGGGTGAACTCGACCACTTTTCCCTGGCAGCTGGTGGTGCGATCAAGTGTTTCATCATGCATGATAACAAGGGTGCCGTCTTTCGAACGCCTCACATCGAGCTCCACCATTTCAACCCCGGTCGAAACGGCGTGGTCGATGGCGGCAAACGAGTTTTCGGCGCGAACGACGACCCCATCCTTCTTCCAGCCGGCGCGATGGGCCACGACCATGACATGATCGCGATTGAGGTTGGCCTCGGTGAGCCGTTCGTGGATGAGAGCCGCCCGATTGGATGGCGGAATGGGCGCCAGACTCGCCGCCCCTGTGACGAGGGAGAGCAAGAGGCCGAGGACGAGAACGGCGAGACGCATGAGCAGGGCTCCGATCTTCAGTGTCGTTCTCGCCGCAATAGGCGCTTCGAGTGAAGCCGCCATGACGGTTTTCTGAAGCCTCTGTGACAGCGAGGCATGGAACAGCCACGTAGCTCCTTCCGTTGAGCGCTGGCCTAGAAAGAAAAAAGGGAGACCTGCATGATGACAGCGACCTGCATACCGGATCATTACAGGGCTATCGAAGTCGAGCTTCCTGTGAACGCCGTGCTGCATCTCTGGCTAAAGGCGGTGACGCCGGAAGAGCCGGGGGCGGTGTCGTTGTACAGCGCAAATGGCAAGTTTGGTGAAGTGCAGGCTTCGAATGCGGAAGAGAACTCCTTCCGCATCTATCAGGTATTCGGCGGAGGCACGGTCACCCTCGCCTATGACATGGCGGTTACGTCGCTCTCTGTCGCCTACTGGTTCACGCCTTCGGACGTGCTGGAGACAGGCATCACGGTCATCCATACCAATCCGTCGAACGAGCCGCCGGATCTGCCTTATGGATATCACTTCCGCCCGCCCTTCGGCTGGATGAATGACCCGAACGGCTTCGGTCGATTCGGAGGGCGCCCGCATCTCTTCTACCAGCACTATTCGCATGGACGCATCTGGAACAACATGCATTGGGGCCACGCCGTCTCTTCGGACTACTTGCGCTGGCGGCATCTGCCGGTCTTCCTCTTCCCCTCCGAGGAACTGACGGTGCGACCGGACAAGCGCGGAGGCGCCTTCTCCGGTTCGGCGATTGCGCGGACCGACGGGCCCGGCATCCGGGTTTTCTTCACGGAGAAGATCGCCGAGCGCATGCCCGAGCAGGAAATCCAGCTGACGGCGACATCGACTGATCTGTTCAGCGCGGGTGCAGCAGAAGTCTTCCTGCCCCGTCGACCGGATGGCGAAGGCCTGACATTCGACTTTCGCGACCCTTACGTTTTCCGCAGTCCGGATGGGTTGTGGAAAATGCTGCTCGGCAGTCAGAGCGGCACGGGCGGTGTGGTGCTGCTTTACCAGACGGAGGACAACACGGCCGCCGCCGGCTGGGCCTATGTCGGCAAGCTCTACACCGAGACGCGCTATCAAACCTCGGCCCTCGAATGCCCCTGCCTTCTGCCCATGGATGGCGACTACCGCGACCCAGCCACCCGCTGGGCGCTGATCTATGGCCTGATGAACGGCGAGGACAAGGAGACCGGTCGACATAATCTGACGATGATCGATATCGGTTGGTTCGACGGCCGTAGTTTCGCCAAGTCCTTCGGCCGCGAACTCGATTTCGGCACCGACAACTATGCTTTCCAGGCATTCGTCGATGGCAACACGCCGGTCGGCATCGGCTGGCTCGGCAATTGGGCGGATACCGGTCCGACCGTCGATTTTCCCTCTGCGATGACATTGCCGCGCACGCTGGTTCTCGAAGGAGATACGTTGCTGACGCCTCCCATTGGCGCGGCCGAAAGCCTGCGCGCGCGCATGCTCGATCGTACGCGGCTGGCGTCCGGGCAACTCATAGAGCTGCCCAATGGCGCTGCCGAAATAACCTTCGAGCTGTCGGAGGCGGGCGGCGCGTTCCGCCTGGAGTTCGACCATCCGGACATTCGCCTGGCCGTTGCCCAGCATGAGGAAGGCCTAGAGATCCTGTACGGCTATCTCGACCGCCCCGAGGAGCCACCGGGTCCGCGCTATCTGGCGAAGGCGGCCGGCGCCCGCCGCCTGCGCGTCTTCCTCGACTACGGCTCTCTGGAGGTTTTTGCCGATGGCGGGCGCGTCGCCGGGACCAAGCGGATTGCTGGCTTTGATCCGGTACGGGCGGCAAGGCTCGTGGCTGAGCCCGGTGTCGTGGTCAACGCCACCGTATGGAGCCTCAGGCTCTGAGATCCCTGCGACATCGACTGTCATTGGGCTGTCAACAAGCCGGGATTAGGGTTCTGCAACAACCAGGCAGGGCCGATCATGAACATGCGAGAGACCACCGACGCCACCATTCGCGCAGCTGAAATCCACACCGAGATGGTGACGCTTAGGCAAGCGATCCTCGACGGAGCTTCGCTTTTGTCGTCAGGGAATGGCGAAGCGGATCCGGCGATCGCCAATCTGGCCCATTACCTTGCTTTGCGTCATCACGATATTCGTCTGTTGCAACGGCGCCTCATGTCGCTTGGCCTCTCTTCCATGGGCCGGCTGGAGAGCCGTGTCCTGCCAACGATCGACGCCGTGATCCATGCGCTGGCATCGCTTTCGGGCGTCCGGGCAGAGGCTCCCGCCATGCCGGCGGAAACAGATTTTTTTGCTGGCGAGGCGCGGCTTGAGGCTGCCACTGTTGACCTGTTTGGCACAAAGCCGGCTAGCCGCCGGACGCGAATCATGGTGACGCTGCCCAGTCAGGCCGCCGAAAGTCCCGACCTTATTTTGGATCTCGCCCGGGCCGGCATGGATGTCGCCCGCATCAATTGCGCCCATGACGATCCGGAGGCGTGGCGCACCATGACAGCTTTCGTCCAGGCAGCCGCCGGCGTCTGCGGACGTGACATCAAGGTTCTGATGGACATTGCCGGTCCAAAGATCAGAACGGGCGACGTGGCCTCGGTCGACAAAAAGCCGAGGCTGCAGATCGGTGATCGCGTCCGCCTCGTCGCAAATGCTGCTCCGCGTATCGATGAGAAAGCCCCGCACTCGGCTGCGGTCTCGCTACCGGAAATGGTCACCCGACTCTCCGTCGGTGATCGGCTCCGTTACGATGACGGAAAGCTCGAAGCGGTTGTCGAAAGCGTCGCAGCGGAGGAGGCGATCATCGTCGTTCGGCGCACCAAATCCGGCGGCACTCGCCTGAAGCCCGAAAAGGGCATCAACCTTCCCGACACCGCGCTCGGGCTTTCGCCGCTGACCAGCAAGGACGAAGCCGACCTTGAGATGGTCATCGAATGCGCCGATCTGATCGGCTATTCCTTTGTCAGTCGACCGGAAGACATCGATCTGCTCGACGACGTCCTCGCTCGTCACGGCAGGACCGATCGGCAGCTCGGCCTGATCGCCAAGATCGAGCAGCCGCTCGCGCTCACCAATCTTCCCGCCCTTATCGCGCGGGCACGCCAGCGCGGCCCCTTCGGTGTGATGATCGCACGTGGCGATCTCGCTGCTGAAATCGGCTTTGAACGGCTCGCGGAAATGCAGGAGGAGATCCTCTGGATCTGCGAGGCGGCCTCCGTCCCCTGCATCTGGGCGACTCAGGTGCTGGAAGACATGGTTAAGCAGGGCATTCCGACACGCGGCGAGATGACCGATGCCGCTATGGCGGCGCGGGCCGAATGCGTGATGCTGAACAAGGGGCCGGCCGTGGTCGAGGCGGTCTCGCTTCTCGACCGTCTGATGGGGCGCATGAACGATCACGTCTTCAAGAAGACGCCGACGCTGCGCGCCCTGAAGAGCTGGTGAGATCGGGTATCTCAAGCCCACTTATCCGCAGAGCTATTCAGCTGCCGCACTGCGTTGCGAGGAGACCTGCGTGATGAAGGCACGAAGCGCAGCAGGCCGCACCGGCTTGTGCTGCAGGGTTATCGAATGGCGCTCGGCCTCCGCACGCACCTCCGCCGAGCGATCGGCTGTGATCAGAAGAGCGGGGATGTCGGCCTGTGTCAGTGCTCTCAGCCTGAGAACTGCCCCGATGCCGCTGCCATCGTCCAGATGGTAGTCGACAATGACCAGATCCGGAGCCTTGGTGGACTTGATCAGTTCGTCCATCTCGGCGATCGAGCCTGCGCATTCGACAGTGCAACCCCAACCGGAGATGAGAAGCTGCATGCCTTCGAGGATCTTCGGCTCGTTGTCGATGCACAGCACCCGGAAGCCCTGCAGCGCCGGCGTGGAGCGACTGCCGGCATCGATCGATACGACGCCCTGGGCGGCCGGCTTGGCGACGTCGAGCGGCATGACAACCTTGAACGTCGTACCCTTGCCAGGCTTCGAGGCGAGTTCCACCGGGTGTTGCAGCACCTTGGCGATGCGGTCGACGATCGACAAGCCGAGGCCGAGACCGGATGCTGTGCGCATGCCTTCTTCGAGCCGCGCGAACTCCTTGAACACGGTGCGAAACTTGGACGAGGGGATGCCGATGCCGCTATCCGTCACCTGGATCACCACCTTGTCGCCTTGACGCCGGGCCCCGACCACGACGCGGCCTGACGGCGTGTACTTGATCGCGTTCGAAACAAGGTTCTGGACGAGGCGGCGCAACAGGGTCGGATCCGAGCGGACCGACAGTGTTGTCGGCATCACCACGAGCTTGAGGTCCTTTTCTCGAGCCATCGGCGCGAAGTCGGTTTCGATCCTTTGCAAGAGGCTGTTCAACGGCACGCTGGAAAAGCGTGGCTTCATCGCGCCGGTGTCCAGACGCGAAATGTCGAGAACGGCACCGAGAATGCTCTCGACCGATTCTAGAGCGGAATCGATATTGCCGACCAACGCGCTGTTTTGGGAATCGCCGAGCCGCTCGACCAGTGACGAGGAATAGAGCCGCGCGGCATTCAGCGGCTGCAGGATGTCGTGGCCGGCCGCGGCAAAGAAGCGGGTTTTTCCGATATTGGCCTCGTCGGCTGCCGCGCGGGCCTCCGCCAGGGCATGGTTCACCCGTGTCAGTTCGGCCGTGCGTTCGCTGACGCGTTGTTCCAGCGTTTCATTGGCCTGCTTCAGGGCCTGGTCAGCCTCAACGCGGGAGGTGATGTCGCTGAAAGTCGCGACGAGGCCCTTGTCGGGCATCAGGTTGCAGCGCACTTCGATGATCCGATGTCCACCGGCCAGCACCATCTGGAACGGCCTGTCGAACTGGTGGAAGCTTCGGATGACAGCCTGTGTGTCACCGGCCGGAACATCGCCTCGCTGCGCCAGAATGGCGATCATGTCGAGCAGCGGAAATCCGACTTGGCCGACATGCTCCGGCAGGTCCAGCAGCGTGCGGAAGCGCCGGTTCCAGATCGTCAGGCGGTCCGACGCGTCGAAGACGGCGATCCCCTGCTCCATCTGGGCGAGCGCCGTCTGCATCATGTCCTGATTGTATTGCAGTGCTTCCGAGGCCTGGTCGAGCAGCCAGACCGTATCAGCCGATGGATCCTCGGCCTTCTGCAGGATCAGCGACAGGACCAGACGTGCCGAAGAGGAGCCGATCGCGCTGCCGAGCAGCTGTTCGGAAAAATGGATGAAGGCCATGTCGGCCGGACTGTCGTCGGCGAGTTTGCGGCCGACCGTCTGCTCGTAGGACCGGAATGACCGCTCCATGCGCTCATTGCCGAGATAGCGGGCAATCGCAGCCTTGAGGTCGCCGACGGCGACACTCGTCTTCCATCCCCGGGTTGCGGAGTTGGAGCGGGGCTGGCGCTTGATGAAGATCGCCGACTGGATGCGCTCCACTGGGCGCGGATTGCGGCTGAGCGAACCGATGACGAAGGCGAGTGTGTTGATCAGCAGGCTGAAGATTGTCGCATTGACCAGCGGATCCGCATATTGCGGCTCGAACATCGATAGACCGGGCAACAGGAAACCCAGCACTGCGGACGCGATCCAGGAGTGATCTTCGGCGCCGAGGCTCGGCAGGAAGAGCAGATAGGCCCAGACCAAGAACCCGATGGTGAGCCCGGCGATTGCGCCACGTGCATTGGCCCGTCGCCAGATCAAGCCGCCGAACATGGCCGGTGCGATCTGCGCGATGGCGGTGAAGGAGAGCAGGCCGATCTTGGCGAGCCCCGTCGTATTGTCGGCGGAGCGGAAGTAGACATAGCCGAGCAGGAGGACGCCGAAGATCGCCGTGCGCCGGATATGCAGCAGCGTCTTGGCGAAGTCCTCGCGTTGGCTGGGTCGCCCCACCAGCTTTTGCCGCAGGAAGATCGGCAGGACCATGTCGTTCGACACCATGATCGCCAGCGCCACGGAGGCAACGATCACCATGGCGGTCGCGGCTGAGAAGCCGCCGATGAAGGTGAGAAGCGACACGAAGCCGGAGCCAGCTTCAAGTGGCAGCGAGAGCACGTAGAGATCGGCATCGCCGCTGCCGCCAAACATCAGCACACCGGCGATTGCCGCCGGCAAAACGAAGATGTTGATGGCGATCAGGTAAATTGGCATCAGGATCCCGGCGAGCTTCAGTTCCCGGGGTGTACGGTTTTCGACCACGGTAACGTGGAACTGCCGGGGCAGCATGATGATCGCGAAGGCCGAAAGCGCAATCAACAGCAGCCAACGGCTGGGCGGCGTTTCATGCGTCAGTGCGGCCATGACCGCCTCGCTCTCCACGGCCTTCTGCCACAGATCGGCAGGTCCATCGAACATCACCCAGATGACGAAGACGCCGAGCGTCCAGAAGGCAATGAGCTTGACGACCGATTCCATGGCGATGGCAAGGATCAGGCCGTCCTGGTGCTCTGTCGCATCCGTATGGCGCGTGCCGAAGATCACCGCGAAGCAGGCAAGGATGAAGGCGACGATCAGCGGCAGGTCGATAAAGTAGAGATTGCCGGTGCCGATGCCGTAGGCGGTCGGATCCATGACGGCCGCAACCGAACTCGAGACAGCTTTCAGCTGCAGCGCGATATAGGGGATGATGCCGACAAGGTAGATCACGGTGACCAGCATGCCGACGACGGGGTTCTTGCCGTATCGTGCCGCCACGAAGTCAGCGCCGGAGGTGATCTTTTCTGTCTTGGCGAGTTCGACGATCCGCCTCAGGATCGGCATGCCGAGCGTGTACATCAGGATCGGGCCGATGTAGATCGCCATGAATTCGAGGCCGTGTTCGGCGGCAAGGCCCACGCCGCCGAAATAGGTCCAGGACGTGCAATAGACGGCGAGGCTGAGCGCATAGACGACCGGCCGTCCCCCGGCAGGAACACCGTGCACGCGCGTCTTCCGGTCCCCGTAGCTCGCAACGGCAAACAGGAGCAACAGGTAACCGATCGCTGACGCAACGATGATCCAGCCTGGGAACACCTTTTCCTCCTCGACTGCGCCCGAGCCGGAACCTTAGGGCATGTCGGCGTCTTTTGAAATCGTTTCGAATATTGACCTTAGTCGAAAGGGAATGGCGACGTGTGCCGAATTACCATTTTCGAAAGCGTGAAGATTGATTAACCATGATCTTGGACCGGTTCTGCGCCGGTGACTCTCGGACCATTTAGGAGCAGGGGAATATGCTACACGAATTCAAGACATTCATCGCCCGCGGCAACGTCATGGACCTTGCCGTTGGCGTGATCATCGGCGGCGCCTTCGGTCTGATCGTCAGTTCGCTGGTCGAGGACATCGTCATGCCGGTTGTCGGCTTCATTTTTGGCGGCTTCGACTTTTCCAATTATTTCCTGCCTTTGAGCAGCAATGTCACGGCAAACACGCTGGCCGCCGCCCGCGAGCAGGGTGCCGTCTTCGCCTACGGCAACTTCATCACGGTTATCATTAACTTCATGATCCTCGCCTGGATCATCTTCCTGATGGTCAAGGGCGTGAATTCGCTGCGCAAGTCGATTGAAAAGGAAGAGCTGAAGGCCTCCGAAGCCGCTCCGCCACCGGCTGACGTGATGCTTCTGACCGAGATCCGCGACCTTCTCAAGACCCGCTGAAACCTCTCTGCGATCCGGCAGCGGATCGCAGAACCCATCAGCAGGATCGATCTTGTCCTCAAGGAATATCATGGGATTTTTGCCCGGTGATCGGTTAGACAGTCGGCACCGATCGAAGGAGTGAATTTCCCATGGCCCTGTTAGACAGTCTCAGCCCCCGCGCGCTCGCCGCACCGGAAAGCGGTATCGTCGAGATCATCAACTACGCACGGGGTCGTGACGGGCTTCTGCCTCTCTGGGCGGGCGAGGGCGATCTGCCGACGCCCGACTTCATCAATCGTGCGGCCAGCGACGCCCTGCTTGGTGGGGAGACCTTTTACACCTGGCAGCGCGGTATTCCCGAACTCCGCCAGGCGCTCTCGCGCTACTACAAGCGCCACTTCGCTGTCGATCTGCCGGTCGAACATTTTTACGTCACGGCTTCGGGCATGCAGGCCATTGCGCTTGCCGTCCAGGCTTTGACCTCGCCCGGCGATGAGATGATTTACCTCTCGCCCTGCTGGCCGAACATCGTCTCGGCGATCGATCTCGCTGGCGCTAAGTCCGTCTGCGTTCTGCTTTCCTTCACCGACGGTCGCTGGATGCTCGATCTCGATCGGCTGGAAAAGGCGATTACGCCGAAGACCAAGGCGCTCTTCATCAACACGCCGTCGAATCCCACTGGCTGGACGGCGACGCGCGAAGACCTGAAGGCAATCCTCGAGATCGCCCGCCGCCATGGCATCTGGATCCTCGCCGACGAAATCTATGCGCTCTATTACTACGGTGCATCCGAACGGGCGCCGTCTTTCTTCGATGTGATGGAAGAGGGCGACAAGGTGATGTTTGCCAATTCCTTCTCGAAGAACTGGTCGATGACCGGCTGGCGCGTCGGCTGGATTGTTGCCCCGCCGGAAATCGGTCAGGTGCTCGAAAACCTCATCCAGTATTCGACCTCGGGCGTCGCGCAGTTCATGCAGCGCGGTGCGGTCGTGGCCCTCGATCAGGGGGACGATTTCATACGGGAGAATATTGCGCGCGCCACCGCCTCGCGCGACATCCTCTGCGATGCCCTGATCGCCACCAACAGGGTCGAGACCTTGAAGCCGGAAGGAGCGCTCTATGCCTTCCTGAAAATCGACGGCATCACCGACAGCCGCAAGGCAGCCCTTGATATCGTCGACAAGACCGGCGTCGGCATGGCACCGGGCACGGCGTTCGGCGAGGGTGGCCTGCCGTTCCTAAGGGCCTGCTTCCTGCGCAACCCCGCCCATATCGAAGACGCAGCCGAACGCCTCAGCAGCTATATCAAGGCTCTCTGATCTCCCGAAACGATCGGGTGGTGAATCGATAAAATTTGACTGAAACGGCTTACTCGAACTTTACGAAGAATTCGAATAGCTGAGCCGTTTCAGTGGCTTGGAGGCTTTCGATAAGCACTCCGTAAGATGCGTGTGCTTTTCATGTCCCGATAAGAAAAACACGGGAAGAAAAGTCATGGCGATCTTGGTGACAGGTGGCGCAGGCTTCATCGGCAGCCATATGGTATGGGCTCTCCTCGATGCCGGGGAAGAGGTGGTCGTGGTCGACCGGCTGTCCACGGGCTTTCGTTGGGCGGTCGCGCCCCAGGCGCGCTTCTACCTCGGCGATATCGCCAAGCCGACTGTCCTCAAGCAGATCTTCGCCGAGAACGACATTGAGGCGATCATCCACTTTGCAGGCTCGATTGTCGTTCCGGAATCGATCGCCAATCCCCTGAGCTATTACGAAAACAATACCGAAAACACCCGCCGTCTTCTGTCGGCCGCCGTCAAGGCGGGGATCGACAAGGTCATCTTCTCGTCGACGGCGGCCGTCTACGGTCTGCCGGACAAGCCGCTGCCGGTGCGGGAGGATGCGCCACTGCGGCCGGAATCGCCCTATGGGCAGTCCAAGCTGATGAGCGAAATGATGCTGCGCGATACGGCGCGTGCCCATGGTCTCTGCTACGTGGCGCTGCGCTATTTCAACGTCGCCGGTGCCGATGTGCAGGGGCGCGCAGGAAATTCGGCCGTCGGTGCCACGCATCTGCTCAAGGTGGCCTGTGAGGCAGCGCTTGGCAAACGGTCCTCAATGTCTGTCTATGGCACTGACTACGACACCCCAGATGGCACGGGTGTGCGGGACTATATTCACATCAACGACCTCGTGGATGCACATCTCCAGGCGTTGCGATACTTGCGAAAGGGTGGCGGGCCCCTGGTGGCCAACTGCGGCTACGGCAAGGGTTATTCGGTGCTCGACATCATCGAAGCGGTGCGTCGTGCCACCAACGCCGATTTCCGGGTCGACTACGCGCCGCGCCGTCCCGGCGATGCGCCGCTCGTCGTGGCAGACTCCACACTGGCGAAGCAGGTTCTGGACTGGATGCCGCGCTATGACGATCTGGGCGTCATCGTCAACACGGCGCTTGCCTGGGAACGGCGGCTTCAAGAGCGGGCCACGCCCGATATCGACGATCTTCGCCGCCGGCTTGCCAGCGGTTTCTAGACGCATGGTTCGTTGCGCCAGAGAGACGCCGTCCCGGTTCGCCGGGGCGGCGTTTTGCTGAGGTGAAACGATCGGGCGAAGCAATCTCTAATTGACGTGGATCAAGTTCGCTGACCGTCCAGGCGTCTATGTCTATGCCGTCCTGGAGAAGCCGATGTCCGGCGATGGCAGGCGGATCTCGGAGATGGCGGATGGCAAAGCGTCAAAGCGGCTGGCTGGTCGCATTGCTGCTGATCGTGGTGGGCGGCGGGGCCTATTATGGCTGGAAGACCTTTGAAGGTGACGGCCTGCCGGCAAATATCGCGCACGGCAATGGTCGCATCGAGGCAGTGGAAATCGACATTTCCACGAAGACCGGAGGGCGGGTGAAAGACATTCTCGTCGACGAAGGCGATTTCGTCAGCGCCGGGCAGGTGCTGGCGTTGATGGAAACGAACCAGCTCGATGCACATCGCCGTCAGGCCGTGGCTGAACATCGCCGCACCCTCGTTGCCGTCGATACCGCCAGAAGCATTGTTGCCCAGCGGGAGGCCGAGCGCGAGGCCGCCCTTGCGACGGTTTCCCAGCGCGAAGCTCAGTTGAACTCAGCAGAAACCACACTGGCCCGCACGGAACGGCTGATGGAAAGTCGCACCACGAGCCAGCAGGTGGTTGATGACGGACGTGCTGCAGCCGCAAGCGCCCGTGCGGCACTGGCCGCATCGAAAGCTCAGGTGGCGGCCTCGGAGGCGGCGATCGGTGCGGCCCGGGCCCAGGTGATCGATGCCGAAGCGGCCGTTGCCGCCGCCGCGGCTGCAATCGAAAGCATAGACGCCGACATTGCCGACAGCACGCTCAGGGCGCCGAGGGATGGCCGCGTGCAGTACCGCGTTGCCCAGCTCGGCGAAGTCTTGAGCGCCGGCGGTCGCGTCTTGAACATCGTCGATCTCGCCGATGTCTACATGGCCTTCTTCCTGCCGACGGCAGAGGTTGGGCGCATCGCGCTCGGTAGTGAAGCCCGCATCGTGCTGGATGCCGCCGCAGCCTATACCATCCCGGCCAAGGTCAGTTTCGTCGCCGATGTCGCGCAGTTCACGCCCAAGACCGTGGAAACCGACGAGGAGCGGCAGAAACTGATGTTCCGCGTCAAGGCCAAGATTCCCGAGACTTTGCTCAAGAAATACATCCAGCAGGTCAAGACTGGCCTGCCAGGGATCGCCTATGTCAATCTCGACCCGGCAGCGCCCTGGCCCGAAAGCCTGACCGCCACACTGGTGCAGTGACATGAACGGCGCGGCGCAAACGCGATTGGTCGGTCCTGTCGTGCGCCTTCAAGGGGTGAGCCTCGCCTATGGCAAGACGCTGGCGCTGAATGACGTCTCGCTGGATGTGCCGGCGGGCCGGATGGTCGGCTTGATCGGCCCTGATGGTGTCGGCAAGTCGAGCCTGTTGTCGCTCGTCTCTGGTGCCCGCCAGATCCAGACCGGTCGGGTCGAGGTCTTCGGCGGCGATATGGCCCGAGCCTCACACCGGAGCAAATCCTGCCCGCTCATCGCCTATATGCCACAAGGCCTGGGCAAGAACCTCTATCCGACACTTTCGGTCTACGAGAATGTCGAGTTCTTCGGCCGCCTGTTCGGCCAGGATCGGCGCGAGCGCGAGCGGCGCATCGCCGGGCTCTTGCACGCCACAGGGCTGACGCCTTTCGCGGACCGTCCCGCGGGCAAGCTGTCGGGCGGTATGAAGCAGAAGCTCGGCCTCTGCTGTGCCCTTATCCACGATCCCGATCTTCTGATCCTCGACGAACCGACCACCGGCGTCGACCCGTTGTCGCGCCGGCAGTTCTGGGAACTGATCGACGGCATCAGGGCCGAGCGGCCTGGCATGAGTGTCATCGTGGCGACCGCCTACATGGAGGAGGCCGAGCGCTTCGACTGGCTGGTCGCCATGGACGACGGGCGCATACTGGACACGGGGACACCGGGCGAGTTGCGTGAGAGAACGGCAACCGCGACACTCGATGCTGCCTTCGTCGCCTTGCTGCCCGAAGAGAAACGTGGCCGAAACGAACCGCTGCGGATTGCGAGACGTCCAGGGACGGATGTTGGCGACATCGCGATCCGTGCAGAGCATTTGACCATGCGCTTCGGTGATTTCACCGCCGTTGACGATGTCAGTTTCGAGATTCCGCGCGGCGAGATCTTCGGTTTTCTCGGCTCGAACGGCTGCGGCAAGACGACGACGATGAAGATGCTGACGGGGCTGCTGGCCGCGACCGAGGGCAGGGCGGAAGTCTTCGGCCATCCCGTCGATCCAAAGGACCTCGCGATCCGTCGCCGCGTTGGCTACATGAGCCAGGCCTTCTCGCTCTACGGCGAACTGACGCTTCGGCAGAACCTCGAATTGCATGGCCGTCTCTTCGGTATGCCCAATGCCGAAATCGGGCCACGGCTGGAGGAACTGGCGGATCGATTTGGCTTTGTCGGGGCGCTCGAAGAATTGCCCGACGCCCTGCCGCTCGGGATGCGCCAGCGGCTATCGCTCGCCGTCGCCCTGATCCACCGTCCCGACATCCTGATCCTCGACGAACCCACGTCGGGTGTGGATCCGGTAGCGCGTGACGGCTTTTGGGCTTTGCTGGCCGACCTTTCCCGACGCGACAGCGTGACCATTTTCGTGTCGACCCATTTCATGAACGAGGCAGCACTTTGCGACAGGATCTCGCTGATGCATGCCGGCAAGGTCCTGGTCACCGATACGCCAGAGGCAATCGTTTCCGGCAGCGGGGCAGAAAACCTGGAACAGGCCTTCATTTATCATCTGGAGCAGGCGATCGGCGAACAGGCAGTACCCACGTTTGGCGCCGGGGAGAGTGAAGAAGCTGTCGTTTCACCTCCCGCAAAAACAACAAAGGTGAAACGTCATCGCCCGCTCCTCGATCGCCGTCGGCTGCTCGCCTTCAGCCGCCGTGAAGCGCTCGAGCTCATCCGTGACCCCATTCGTGCGACGCTTGCCATGCTCGGCAGCCTCATTCTGATGTTCGTCATCGGCTATGGCATTAATCTCGATGTCGAGAACCTGACCTTCGCGGCTCTCGACCGCGACGACACGGTCTTGAGCCGGGAATACATCGCGGAGATCGCCGGTTCCCGATATTTTATCGAGCGGCCGCGGTTGATCGACTACCAGGAGCTCGATCGCCGCATGCGCGCTGGCGACATCAGCCTCGCGATCGAGATCCCGCCCGGCTTCGGCCGAGATCTGGCTCGTGGCAATCGCAATGTCGACGTGGGTGCCTGGATCGACGGAGCGATGCCGGCTCGGGCCGAAACCGTCTCGGGTTATGTCCAGGGCATGCATGCAAGCTGGCTCGCCCGCAAGGCCCGCGAACTTTACGGCGACAAAGCCACTCTGGCGCCTTTCGAGATCGAATTGCGCTATCGCTACAATCCGAATGTGGAGAGCCTGGTCTCGATGGTCCCGGCGGTCATCCCGCTCCTGCTGATGCTCATCCCGGCCATGCTGTCCGTGTTGAGCGTGGTGCGAGAAAAGGAACTCGGCTCGATCATCAACTTCTACGTCACGCCGGTGACGCGTCTCGAATTTCTGCTCGGCAAGCAACTGCCGTACATCGGTATCGCTTTCCTGAACTTCCTCACCCTGACCGCCTTCGCCGTCTTCGGCTTCCAGGTGCCGCTTACCGGAAGCTTTGCTGTTCTGGCACTGGGAGCCTTGCTCTATGTCTTTGCCGCCACGGCGCTCGGTCTGCTCTTGTCGAGCTTCATGAAAAGCCAGATCTCGGCGATCTTCGGCACCACGCTGATCACCATTATCCCGGCCGTCCAGTTTTCCGGCATGCTGTCGCCCGTCTCCACTCTGCAAGGGGCAGGCGCCCTGATCGGGCAGATCTATCCGGCAAGCCATTTCGTCACGATCTCGCGCGGCGTCTTCTCCAAGGGGCTGACGTTTGCGGATCTGGAGCCACAATTGCTGGCGCTCGCAATCGTGGGTCCGCTCCTGCTGGTCGCAGGCACCTTCCTCCTCAAGAAGCAGGCGGTGTGACCCATGCGGCTGGCAAACATTCTTGAACTCGGCATCAAGGAACTGCGCGGCCTCGCTCGCGACCCGGCCCTGCTATTCCTGATCGTCTATGCCTTCACCCTGAACATCTACACCGCCGCAACCGCAGAGCCAGAGACGCTGAACAAGGCGGCGGTCGCGATTGTTGACGAGGATCGCTCACAGGTATCTGCCCGTATCGAAAGCGCGCTCTACCCGCCTTATTTCCTGTCCCCGCAGATGATCACACCGGCTGACATCGATCCGCGCATGAATGCCGGTCTCGACACCTTTGTGCTCGACATTCCGCCCGGCTTTCAGCGCGATCTTCTGGCCGGTCGCAGCCCGCAGATCCAGCTCAACGTTGACGCGACCCAGATGACCCAGGCCTTTTCCGGCGGCAGGTACATTCAAGAAATCGTCACGCGTGAAGTGACGGATTTCCTGAACCGGGGAGACGCGGCGGATCAGGTGAGCGTCGGCCTGACGCTCCGGGCGCGCTTCAATCCCGAGCTCGACAAGGGCTGGTTCGGATCGATCAACGAAGTCATTTCTGCCGTCACCATGCTGTCGATTATCCTGACCGGGGCGGCCCTGATCCGGGAGAGAGAGCACGGTACGATCGAACATCTCCTCGTCATGCCGGTCACGCCTGCGGAAATCATGCTGAGCAAGATCTGGTCGATGGGCCTGGTCGTGCTGCTGGCAACTATGTTTTCGCTCTTCGTCGTCGTGCAAGGTGCGCTAAACGTGCCCCTTCAGGGCTCCATGAGCCTTTTCCTCATCGGGGCGGCGCTACAACTGGTTGCCGCGACATCCATGGGCATCTTCCTCGCCACGGTCGCCGGGTCGATGCCGCAGTTCGGTTTGTTGCTGATGCTGGTTCTTCTGCCGCTGCAGATCCTGTCGGGCGGCATGACGCCCCGTGAAAGCATGCCCGAGGTGATCCAGTGGATCATGTCGGCGGCACCCAACACGCACTTCGTCATCATGGCCCAGGCGGTACTTTTCAGGGATGCCGGGCTCGACGTCGTCTGGCCTCAGATCCTGGCTCTGCTTGCCATCTCGGCCGTGTTCTTCGTCCTGTCCCTGCGCCGCTTCCGCGCCTTTCTGCGCTGAGACCAAGAAAAAGCCAGAGAGGCGGCTGCATCTCCGGCTTCTTCTAGCGGTTCCGAGCCTCGGGGCACGAGGCTCGTTGCCTTCGCTCTCAGGCTTCGAGATCGAAGCGATCGGCGTTCATGACCTTGACCCAGGCAGCGACGAAGTCCTTCACGAACTTCTCCTGGTTGTCGTCCTGAGCGTAAACTTCCGCATAGGCGCGCAGGACCGAGTTCGAACCGAAGACGAGATCGGCGCGCGTCGCGGTGAACTTCTTCTCACCGGTCTTGCGATCGCAGATGTCGTAGGAGTTCTTGCCGGTCGGCTTCCAGGTGAAACCCATGTCGGTCAGGTTGACGAAGAAGTCGTTCGTCAGCTGGCCTTCGCGGGTGGTGAACACGCCATGCTTGGTGCCGCCATAGTTGGTGCCGAGCACACGCAGACCGCCGAGCAGCACCGTCATTTCCGCACCCGTCAGGCCCATGAGCTGGGCGCGATCGAGCAGCATCTCTTCGGGGCTGACGACGTAGTCCTTCTTGGTCCAGTTGCGGAAACCGTCGGCGAGTGGCTCGAGCGGAGCGAAGCTTGCGGCATCCGTCTGCTCGATAGTGGCATCGCCACGACCTGCCGCAAACGGCACGGTCACGTCGTAACCAGCAGCCTTGGCAGCCGTTTCGATGCCAACATTGCCGGCCAGAACGATGACGTCGGCGACACTGGCGCCGAACTCGGCTGCGATCGGCTCCAGAACCGACAGCACCTTGCCGAGACGGGCCGGCTCGTTGCCTTCCCAATCACGCTGCGGAGCCAGACGGATGCGCGCACCGTTCGCACCGCCACGCATGTCAGACTGACGATAGGTGCGGGCGCTGTCCCAGGCGGTGGCCACCAGTTCGGCGGTCGACAGACCCGAAGCGGCGATCTTCGCCTTCACGGCGCTGACGTCGTAGTTGACAACACCAGCCGGCACCGGATCCTGCCAGATCAGCTCTTCGGTCGGGGCTTCCGGACCGATGTAGCGAACCTTCGGACCGAGATCGCGGTGGGTCAGCTTGAACCAGGCGCGAGCAAAGGTGTCCTGGAAATAGGCCGGATCGGCCATGAACTTCTCGCAGATGGCGCGATAGGCCGGATCGACCTTCATTGCCATGTCGGCATCGGTCATCATCGGCATGCGACGGATCGACGGGTCGGTGGCATCCACCGGCATATGCTCTTCCTTGATGCCGATCGGAGCCCACTGCTGGGCACCAGCGGGGCTGTGCGTCAGCTCCCAGTCATAGCCGAACAGCAGCTCGAAATAGCCCATGTCGAAGACCGTCGGGTTGGCGGTCCATGCGCCTTCGATGCCCGAGGTGACAGCCAGGCTCGCCTTGCCGTTCTGGTTCGGGTTCATCCAGCCGAAGCCCTGGTTTTCGAGATCACCAGCTTCCGGCTCGACGCCGAGCGCCTGCGCGTCGCCATTGCCGTGTGCCTTGCCGACGGTGTGGCCACCAGCGGTCAGCGCTGCGGTCTCTTCGTCGTTCATTGCCATGCGGGCGAAGGTTTCACGCACCTGGGCGGCGGTCGCCATCGGATCAGGCTTGCCGTTCACGCCTTCCGGGTTCACGTAGATGAGACCCATCTGCACAGCGGCGAGCGGGTTTTCCATCGTGTCAGGCTTGGTGACGTCTTCGTAGCGGCTGTCGGAGGGGGCAAGCCACTGCTTTTCCGCACCCCAGTAGACGTCCTTTTCCGGGCCCCAGATATCCGGGCGGCCGAAGGAGAAGCCGAAGGTCTTCAGACCCATGTCTTCATAAGCGACGGTACCGGCATAGAGGATCAGGTCGGCCCAGGAGATCTTGTTGCCGTACTTCTTCTTCAGCGGCCACAGAAGGCGGCGTGCCTTGTCGAGGCTGGCATTGTCAGGCCAGGAGTTGAGCGGCGCAAAACGGATATTGCCCGTGCCGCCGCCGCCGCGGCCGTCGGCCAGACGGTAGGAGCCGGCAGAGTGCCAGGCGAGACGGATCATCAGGCCGCCGTAGTGACCCCAGTCAGCTGGCCACCATTCCTGGCTGTCGCGCAGCAGGGCCTTCATGTCGGCCTTCAGCGCAGTAGCGTCGAGCTGCTTGACGGCTTCACGGTAATCGAAGCCCTTGCCCATCGGGTCGGTCTTGGTGTCGTGCTGGTGCAGGATGTCGAGGTTCAGCGCATTCGGCCACCAGGCCATGACGTTTGCGCCGCTTTCCGTGTTCGAACCATGCATGACCGGACATTTGCCGGTGCCTTTGTTGCTCAGGGTATCCATAAATTGCCTCCTTGAAGAACCCGCTTTCCCAGGATCGGATTGCTGACACTCTTGAAGAGCACGTCCGCATCACAACCCGATGAACTGGCGACAGGACATTGGAGCGTCCCGCCGGATCCGTCGTCCGCCTGGCTTCTTGGGAACCAGACCAGCTGTGCCACCCCCTTTAGGCGACACGCCGACATCATCTGGAATTGTTCTAGCAAAGCCTTTCGATTAATGTAAGTTGGAAATTGTGATCAGTTCCATAGGATTAGGTTATGATCAATTTCACACTCCGGCAGCTGCGCTATTTCGAGGCGCTGGCCCGTCATGGCCATTTCGGGCGCGCGGCCGAAGCCTGTTCGATTTCCCAGCCAGCCCTGTCGGTTCAGATCAAGGAGCTTGAGGAGACCCTCGGTGTGGAACTGTTCGAGCGCTCGGCCAGACAGCTGCGCCTTTCTGCGTTCGGAGAGGAATTCCTGCTGCGGGTGCGCGACATCCTGCGCTCCGTCGACGAACTGGGCGACCTCGCCCGTGCTCATCGCAAACATCTGGTTGGACGCCTAAGGATCGGTGTCATCCCGACGGTCGCTCCCTATCTGTTGCCCGGCATGATATCAGCGCTCACCCGCGAAAACCCCGATCTCGATATCCATGTCCGCGAAACCGTGACCCCGAAGCTCCTGCAGGAACTGGCAGAGGGCCGCCTGGACACGGCGATCGTCGCCTTGCCGGTCTCGGAGCCATCGCTGACCGAGATGCCGCTCTTCGAGGAAAACTTCGTGCTCGTCCGCCCGAAGGAAGACGCCGGCAAGCCGGTGCCGAACAGGGAAATGCTGCGCGAGATGCGCCTGCTTCTGCTGGAGGAGGGGCATTGTTTCCGCGAGCAGGCCCTCTCTTTTTGCGACATGGGGGCGGTGCGTCCACGCGAGATTCTCGACGGGAGTTCGCTCTCCACGCTTGTCCAGATGGTCGGCGCCGGGATCGGTGTGACGCTCATTCCCGAGATTGCTATGCCGGTCGAAACCCGCTCCGCCGACGTCTCCATCGCCCGCTTTGAGGACCCCCAGCCGTCACGGAGGATCGGCATGATCTGGCGAAAGACGAGCCCCATCGCCAGACAGCTGACGGAAGTGGCCGAACTGGTGCGCCGGGCGGCCGGGGACCTGCAGCTCCGGTTCGCCACCCAGTCTTTCTGACGGGCGCGAAACCTTCCATCGCTCGAGGCGTTCGACATGGGAAGGGAGCGGACGATGTGGATCTGGCTGAAGGAGAATCACGGCATCATATCGGCTCTTTCGAGCTTCGCGATGCTGGGCGTCTGGATGCTCTATCTGCAGCTTTTCTATTCGAGCTATCGGCACCAGATCCGGCCCAAGATCCTGATCACCCGGGGAGGCGGCGATACGATTGCCGCGCGTTGCATCATCACCAACATGAGCCCCGAAATCATTTTCGTCCAGGCGGTCTTCCTGCGTTTGTCCTTTGCCGATCGGGAGCAACTCTATTCCCTGAGCGAGGCAGATCGCGCCGGCTTTTCGCCGCCAGACAGGCGTAGTGAACTGGTGCAGGGCCCCTTGCGCAGCGGCGATTTTCTGGAGCTCGGCTCTTTCGAGGAATTGCTGACGACCGTGCTCGGCAAGGAAAACGCTCTGCACCAACTGGCTGAGGCTCACACGCTCACGGTCGTCACGGTTGGCAGCTACACGTGGCACGATCGCCTTGCCGCAGCGGAAAGATCGTTCAGGCTACGTCGCAATGAAGTGCAACAGACCATCCTCATTCCCACGCGAATGACTTCCAGGCAGATTCGCTCCAAAACCGAAAAGCGGGCAGTAGCCCGTATGGTCGAAAAGCACGCGGGCCTAGGTTGAGTGCACCCATCAATCGACTGGTAGCGCAACAACCATCAACGTCATGTGAATCAGAATATGCGAGTGAAATGGTGCTGCTAGAGAGATTTGAACTCTCGGCCTCTCCCTTACCAAGGGAGTGCTCTACCCCTGAGCTATAGCAGCATCTGGCGGGCGACGCGTTTGGTCGGCCCGGAACGAGGCGCCTATTGCCATAGAGTTTCGGGCAGCGCAAGCCGTAAAGCGTTTGTGTAGCCAAGTTTTGTGACGGGGGCGGAAGGCACTTTGCGATTTTTATCCGATCGGATATCACCCGCTCATGACAAATGACCCGGAAAACAAGGGCGAAGCGGACGAAGGCCGGCCCGAAGCCGCGCCGCTCGCCGATCGTGGAAAACGTGCGCTCTCCGACGCCGAACAGCGGCGGCGTGAACGCGCGGCGGCGAAACTCAGGGAAAATCTCGCCCGTCGCAAGCAGCAGTCTCGGGCACGGCGAGCCGGTGAGGCTGAAGACGGCGTGGGTCTGCCGGCCGCGCAGGCTGCTTCGGTGGAGACCGCGGCGGAGGGCGAGGGCGGTGATCGGGATATGGGCAATGCCAATCCTGCCGCAAATTCGTCCAAACCCGGTGATTAACCGAGCGTTGCGGCTTCAATTGAACCGCTCGTTGTTTTCGTCTAAAGAGCCAGCCTCGCTGGATTGGCTTCCCCTCACACGTTCTCAAGGAAAGGCGGGCATCTCTCGCCCGTATCGCAGGCTCTTATGGATCGCATCAGGATTGTTGGTGGCAATGCGTTGAACGGGATCATCCCGATCTCGGGCGCCAAGAACGCAGCGCTTCCCCTGATGATCGCCTCGCTTTTGACGTCTGATACGCTGACGCTCGAAAACGTGCCGCATCTGGCAGACGTCGAAGGCCTGATCCGCATTCTCGGCAATCACGGCGTCGATATCGCCGTCAATGGTCGCCGCGAACATCAGGACGGTTCCTATTCGCGCACGGTGCATTTCACCTGCCGCACAGTGGCGGATACCACCGCACCTTACGAGCTTGTCTCGAAGATGCGCGCCAGCTTCTGGGTCATCGGTCCGTTGCTTGCCCGCGAAGGCCAGGCCCGCGTTTCGCTGCCCGGCGGTTGCGCCATCGGCACGCGCCCGGTCGATCTCTTCATCGAGGGCCTGACAGCGCTCGGCGCCGAGATGGAGATCGACGGCGGCTACATCAACGCCAAGGCACCGAAGGGCGGCCTGATCGGTGCCCGCTATACCTTCCCGAAGGTCTCGGTCGGCGCGACCCATGTCATGCTGATGGCCGCTTCGCTCGCTCGCGGCACGACCGTGATCGGCAACGCCGCTCGCGAGCCTGAGGTCGTCGATCTCGCCAACTGCCTGAATGCTATGGGTGCGAAGATTTCAGGCGCCGGCACCTCCACCATCACCATCGAGGGCGTCACCAGCCTTTCCGGCGCGCGTCACCGTGTCCTGCCGGACCGCATCGAGACCGGCACCTATGCCATGGCCGTTGCCATGACCGGCGGTGATGTAACGCTGTCGGGCACCGACATCACGCTCCTCGACACGGCCATCGAGGCAATCCGCCGCGCCGGTGCCGAAGTGTCGGCCGTCGAGGGCGGCATCCGTGTTATCGGCCATGGCGATCAAATCCGCCCGGTCGATATCGTCACCGAACCTTTCCCGGGCTTCCCGACCGACCTGCAGGCGCAGTTCATGGGCCTGATGACCCGCGCGCAAGGCGTGTCCCACGTCACCGAGACGATCTTCGAGAACCGTTTCATGCATGTGCAGGAACTCGCCCGCCTTGGCGCCAAGATCACGCTCTCCGGCCAGACGGCCCGCATCGAGGGTGTCACCCGCCTGCGTGGCGCCCCGGTCATGGCAACCGATCTGCGCGCCTCCGTCTCGCTGGTCATTGCCGGTTTGGCAGCCGAAGGCGAGACCATGGTCTCCCGCGTCTACCATCTCGACCGCGGCTTCGAACGGCTCGAAGAAAAGCTCACCCGCTGCGGTGCCATTGTTGAGCGCATCACCGACTGAGCCCTCGGCTCGGGCGCACTCTTTAACAGCGATGCGGGGCGAAAAGTCTTTTTGCCCCGTTGCCACTGGACAAGCCGCAACCTATGTCCAAAACATGAATTCGACGGGCACCGCCGAGAGGCGATACTGTGAGGTGACATGACGGACCTGAAGCTGCTGGCGCTCGATGCCGATGATCTCGCGATCATCTCGGCCCACATGCAGGACGCCGTGTTCAAGGTCGGTGACCTGAGCTTTTCGGCCCGCTCGGGCCTGTTTTCGCTCGCCGCCAACCGCTTCGTCTGGGAAAAGGCGGCACGCGCAACCAAGAGCTTCGAGCGCCGTCGTGCTGCCTTGAGCTTCAAGCGCGTCGAGGCGGTTCGCTCGATCGGTTTCGACCGAGGCAAGGCCGAGGAAGTCATGAGCCTGCTCGCGATCCGTTACGTGCCCAAGGGCGACGGTCCCGATGGCGTCGTCGAGCTCGTCTTGGCAGGCGGTGGCATGGTTGCCCTCGAAGTGGAATGCATCGAGGCCCAGCTTGCCGATATCGGCGGTGCCTGGGAAACGACGGCTCGGCCGGAACACGAAGCCGGCTGAGACGGCTGGATCGCGGGGCTGGCTCACGAGGCCGGCTGATGAGGCCGAGTGGCGGGCAATCGTCGCGGCTTGATTGAATTGAGAATGCTTGAGAGGGAAATACGGGGCGTGGCAATCTGGCTGGATCAGGCATCGGGAGATTTCGAGGCGCGTTTTGCGGCCTTCCTGACGACCAAGCGTGAAGTTTCCGACGACGTCAACGATGTCGTGCGCAAGATCATCGACGATGTGCGCGCGCGTGGCGATGCGGCACTCGCCGACTATTCCAAACGCTTCGATGGCGTGGATTTTTCGACCGTTTCCATGCGGGTGACGGATGAAGAGATTGCAGCAGCACTCGCCTCGACTGCGCCTGAGCTGATCGACGCCCTGAATCTCGCCGCCGAGCGCATCGAGCGTCACCATGCCCGGCAGATGCCGAAGGACGACATTTACGAGGATGCGATCGGGGTCGGACTCGGATCGCGCTGGACGGCGATCGATGCCGTCGGCCTTTACGTGCCTGGCGGCACGGCGAGTTATCCGAGCTCGGTGTTGATGAATGCGCTGCCGGCCAAGGTGGCAGGCGTTCCGCGCGTTGTCATGGTCGTACCGGCAACCGGCGGGACCATCAACCCGACCGTGCTGGCAGCCGCGAGCATTGCCGGTGTCACCGAGATCTATCGCATTGGCGGCGCCCAGGCCGTGGCAGCCCTTGCCTATGGCACAGAGACGATCGCGCCGGTTGCCAAGATCGTCGGCCCGGGCAATGCCTATGTCGCGGCGGCCAAGCGCCACGTCTTCGGCACCGTCGGCATCGACATGATCGCCGGTCCCTCCGAAGTCCTCATCATCGCCGACAAGGACAATGACCCGGATTGGCTGGCGGCCGACCTTCTCGCCCAGGCCGAGCACGATCCGGGCGCCCAGTCCATCGTCATCACTGACAATCGTGCACTCGGCGAGGCGGTGGAAGCGGCTGTTGAACGGCAGCTGAAATCCCTGCCGCGCGCCGAGACGGCCTCGGCCAGCTGGCGTGATTTCGGCGCGATCATCATGGTGGAGAAGCTCGAGGATTCGATAGCTCTGGCCAACCGCATCGCAGCCGAGCATCTGGAACTCGCCGTCGACGATCCGGAGCCGCTGATCGAAGGCATCCGAAATGCCGGTGCCATTTTCGTCGGTCGCCATACGCCGGAGGTGATCGGCGACTATGTCGGCGGTTCGAACCACGTTCTGCCGACGGCGCGATCCGCACGCTTCTCCTCTGGGCTGGGGGTGCTGGACTATGTCAAGCGCACCTCGATCCTGCGGCTCGGGCCGGAGCAGCTGCGCAAGCTTGCGCCGGCTGCGATTGCGCTGGCGAAATCGGAAGGGCTCGAAGCCCATGCCCGCTCCGTCGCCATCCGCCTCAATCTCGGGGACTAGCACATGGCGGCGGGCGACTTCCGGCTCTCAGATGTCGTGCTGGACGAGACCATCGGGCGCTCGACCCCTGATGTCGAGCATGAGCGGGCCGTTGCCATCTTCGACCTGATCGAGGAAAACTCGTTCGAGCCCGCCGGCCATCCTGGCGGTCCCTATCACCTCTTTCTGTCATTGATGGATCGCAAGCTCGTCTTCTCTATCAAGACGGAGGCCGGCGAGGATGTCGCCGTGCACATCCTGTCGCTGACGCCCTTGCAGCGGATTATCAAGGACTACTTCATGATTTGCGAAAGCTATTACGAGGCGATCCGCTCCTCGACGCCGTCGCAGATCGAAGCGATCGACATGGGTCGCCGTGGCATCCACAATGATGGCTCCCAGACGCTGATGGACAGGCTCTCCGGCAAGATCAAGATCGACTTCGATACTGCCCGGCGTCTCTTCACCCTGGTCTGCGTGCTCTATTGGCGAGGCTAGGCTCGATGAGCGAGGGCGCAGACGACATCCGCCGTCCGTCGCGGCCCGGCGCGGTCCTCTTCATGTGCGGCCAAAACGTCATCCGCAGCCCCATGGCCGAGGCGATTGCAAGACAGGCTCTGCCATCAGGCACCTGGGTTGCCTCTGCGGGCGTCAAGAAGGGCGAGCGCGATCCCTTCGTCGATGTCGTGCTCGATGAAATCGGCCTGTCGCTCGGCCGCCGCCAGCCCCAGACGCTGGAGGATCTGGAAGACGACTACTTCGACCTCGTGATCACTCTCACGCCGGAAGCCCATCACGCAGCCCTCGAATTGACGCGGTCTTCCGCGGTCGAGGTTGAATATTGGCCGATGCCGGATCCGACCGTCGAAACCGGCAGTCGCGAACAGCGGCTCACCGCCTATCGAGACGTGCGGGATCGCCTGACGAAGCTGATCCGGGACAGGCTGGTTCTGGCCCCGGATTAGCGCCGGTTTTGCCCCTCTTGAAACAAAATCCAAAAGCCGAATCTACAAGGTTCACAAATGCCGGGCGATTGTGTAGTTTCCGCCCACATTTTCAGGGGCCCCTCGTGCGCCCCTCCTAAAACCCCAGGAAAGACAACCACTCTATGGCTAAAGAAGAAGTCCTCGAATTCCCAGGCGTCGTCACCGAATTGCTGCCGAACGCCACCTTCCGCGTAAAGCTTGAAAACGAACACGAAATCATCGCCCATACCGCGGGCCGCATGCGCAAGAACCGTATCCGCGTTCTCGCCGGCGACAAGGTTCTGGTCGAAATGACCCCTTACGACCTGACCAAGGGCCGTATCACGTACCGCTTCAAGTAAACCTTGGGCCAAGACCTTAAGGCTTGAGGAGCGCGTTCGGATGGAATTGAGACAGAAGCTGATTTTGGCCTCCGGGTCGCCGCGCCGCGTGGATCTCCTCAAGCAGGCAGGTATCGATCCCGCACGCCTGATGCCGATGGATCTCGATGAGACTCCGAAGAAGTCGGAGCATCCGCGCTCGCTCGCTCGCCGCCTGTCGGCAGACAAGGCGAGGGCGGCTCATCTGCAGGTGCGCAAGGATCTGACCTGGGGCGATAGCTACATTCTTGCTGCCGACACCGTGGTCGCGGTCGGGCGCCGCATCCTGCCCAAGGCTGAACTGATGCAGGAGGCCTCCTCGGCCCTGCATCTTCTGTCGGGCCGCAGCCACTGGGTCTTCACTGGGGTCTGCCTGATCGCCCCTGATGGCAAGCTGCGCCAGAAGATCGTTGAAACCAAGGTCCGCTTCAAGCGCCTCTCCGGCTACGACATCGAATGCTACCTCGCGTCAGGCGAATGGCGTGGCAAGGCCGGCGCCTATGCCATCCAGGGCATTGCCGGCAGTTTCGTCCAGAAGATCGTCGGATCCTACACCAACGTTGTCGGCCTGCCGCTCTTCGAGACGCTGCAGATGCTCTCGGGCGAGGGCTATGACGTGCATACGGGCTGGACGGAGGGCTGACCATGGCAGACGGAGACGAACAGCGGACCGCCAAGGTCGAGCCGCTGCGCAAGACGCGGCCATGCCCCGAATGCAGCCGTCCCTCGACGCGGGACAATTATCCGTTCTGCTCCGATCGCTGCCGAAATCTCGACCTCTCGCGCTGGCTGAAGGGCTCCTACGCCATCCCGGTTGCCGACGACGAGTCCAAGGCGGACGACGACTACCGCGACTGATCGCTCGCTGGCCGTAAAGCCTGTTCGCGACCTCCCCCGATCCCCTTGTTCTCGTTCACCTTTCAGCGATTTTCACATCTTCTTCAAAAAAGTGGTCGAAGCCGCTGGACATGGCCGAACAAGATGTTATAACCCCGCTCGCTCCCGGGGAAACGCCCCGGCGGTCTTGAAATAAAGACCGGCAGGCTTTGCAAACAAGCCGAGATGCCCGGATAGCTCAGTTGGTAGAGCAGCGGATTGAAAATCCGCGTGTCGGTGGTTCAAATCCGCCTCCGGGCACCATTCCCCGAACTTAGTAGATTGAACGTCTCCCCATCCATTGGATCTCGCGCAAGGCGTTTGCTTTGGCGTCCTTAAAAGGTCGGGCGTTACTTCTGCATCTTAGGTCTTTCTTCACGGTGATCGGCGCTTCTTATTCCCGCACGCACTGATTCTGCTGCGCAGCTGGACCGTGCCCGACATTCTCACGCGCTGTCCTCCCGTCTGATTGACCGCTGACGATTTTTGATTTACGACTGACGAAATTCAAAAATCGTCAGACGTAAATCATCATGACCCCAAGCGCAGTCCAGGCCACCGAAACAGCCGATATGGCCACCCGCATCCTCGAGGCGGCGGAGCGGCAGTTTCGACACTATGGCTATAGCAAGACGACCGTCGCCGATGTGGCGAAGGAACTCGGCATGTCGCCTGCCAACATCTACAGGTTTTTCGGCTCGAAGAGCGAGTTGCTGGAGGGCGTCTGCGCCCGCCTCTTGCACCAGAGCCTGTCAATCGCCCAGTCCGTCGCCGCCCTTCCGGTCAGCGCGGAGGAAAGGCTGCGCCGCTATTCCATGACGCATTTCGAGTTCACCGTGGCCACCATGCTCGATGAGCGCAAGGTGCATGACATGGTCGTGGCCGCGATCGAGCAGAGCTGGGGTGTCATCGATCAGCATATCGACGAAATCCAGGCCATCCTGACAGACATCATTGCCGAAGGCATGGAAAAGGGGGAGTTCGCCAAAGGCGATCCGGCCCATGCGGCGCGCTGTTTCGGCGCGGCGACCTCGCCATTGCACCATCCCCAGATGGTCGCCCAGTGTATTGGCAAGACCAATCGCGCTAGTCCGGAAGATCTGACCGAATTTGCCATCCGAGCCCTCAAAGTCTGAGACCCTCGCCGGGGAGGAACCACTATGTCCGCCAGCGCCCGCCTGTCCCTGACTGCATTGTCCCTTTTCGCCGCCTTCGGGCTCGCAGCCTGCACGGAAGGCGGGGCAGAAACTGTGGAGCAGCCGAGCCTTCGCCCCGTGAAGGTGATCGAAGTCGAGGCGCCGTCGACCGCGCGTGAATTGCGTTATTCCGGAACGGTAAAGGCCCGCAGTGAGGCCGCCACCGGTTTCCGCGTGGCCGGCAAGATCATCGAGCGCCCGGTCGATATTGGGGATCGTGTGATGCCGGGTGATGTTCTGGCGCGCCTCGACGTGACGGATTACCAGTTGCAGATGCGCAGTGCCGAGGCGAGCCTCGCCGCCGCCGACCGCCAGCTGGAAACGGCGGACTTCGCCCTGAAACGTGCAGATGCCCTCTACCGCCAGCAGGTGACGACCAAGGCGCAGCTTGAGCAGGCGCAACTCACCTACAATCAGGCCCTCGCCACGCGCGACAGCCAGCGTTCCTCGCTTGAGCAGGCGAGAAACCAGGTCGCCTATGGCGAGTTGAAGGCGGACAAGCCGGGCATTGTCACCGCCATCAGCGCGGACGCCGGCCAGGTTGTGGCGGCAGGCAGCCCTGTTGTCACGGTCGCCGCCGACGGGGAGAAGGAAGCACTCATCGCAGTGCCGGAAAACGAGATCTTTGCATTCGCCCCCGGCAAGGAGGTCGAAGTCGGCTTCTGGTCGAAGGATGGCCTTGCCCTCAAAGGCACCGTCCGCGAAGTTGCGGGCAGCGCGGATGCAACGTCGCGAACCTTTGCCGTGCGCATCACGCTTCCCGACAATCCGCAGATCCTGCTTGGCATGACCGCGCGTGTGACGGCGCTGGCACCATCGGACAAGAGCCTGTTCGAACTGCCACTTTCCGCCCTTGCTCAGGATGCCGCCAAGCAGCCGAAAGTCTGGACCGTCGATCGGACCGACGCCACGGTCCATGCGCGATCGGTCACGATCGACACGTTTTCCGATACGGGTATCCAGGTCTCTGCAGGCTTGAAGCCCGGTGATCTCGTGGTCGTGGCAGGCACGCAGTTCATGGCGGAAGACATGAAGGTTCGGCTGGCCAACGAGAACCTCTCGCGCTCGGCCGAGGCTGGTCCGACAACCGCCACCGTCACGCCCGACGCCGCAACCCGGTAAGCCCAGCGCGCCCCCTACCTTCGGGACATTTCAATCATGACAAACTCTCCTGTCGAGCCGGGCTCGTTCAACCTGTCCCGTTGGGCCATCGCTCATCCCAGCATAGCCCGTTTCCTCTTCGGCCTGATCATCCTGACGGGTCTCTTCGGACTGATGCGAATGGGCCAGAAGGAAGATCCGGACTTCACCTTCCGCGTCATGGTGGTGCAGGCCTTCTGGCCGGGCGCATCGCTGGCCGACATGCAGGATCAGGTGGTCAACAAGATCGAGCGGAAGCTGCAGGAGACGCCCTATCTGGACTGGGTCAAGTCCTACACCCGACCGGGTTCGGCGATCATCACGCTGCAGGTGACGGGCAATACCGATGCCGATGATGTGGCTGATGCCTTCTACCAGGTCCGCAAGAAGGTCGGCGACATCGAGAACGAGCTGCCCGAAGGTCTGCTGGGCCCGTATTTCAACGACGAGTTCGGCGATACCTACATCACGCTCTATGCGCTGACGGGCGATGGCTACAGCTATCCCGAGCTCAAGCAGCATGCGATCCAGGCGCGCGATGTCCTCTTGTCGACCGAAGGGGTCGAAAAGGCGGTGATCTTGGGCGATCAACCGCAGAAGATCTTTATCGAAGTGTCGTCCAAGGCGCTTGCCGAACGCGGTCTGACCTTCACCGACCTGCAGAGCGCACTTGCCGGCCAGAATGCGATTGATGCCACCGGGAGTATCGACACGGGATCCCGATCGGTCCGCATATCCGTCGATGGCGGTTTCTCCGCCGCGGAAGACATCCGCGAACTGCGCCTGAATTCCGGCAACCAGGTCACGCGTCTGGGCGATATCGCCACGGTCACCGAAGGTCTCGAGGATCCCTACCAGCGCAAGTTCCGGTTCAACGGCAAGGACTCCGTCCAGGTCGGCGTCGTCATGGCCAAGGGCTTCAAGGTGACCGATGTCGGTGATGCCGTGGAGGAGACGCTGGAGCGTTTCGAGGCGACGCTGCCGATCGGTCTGGAGGTCTCGCAGATTTCCAATCAGCCGGAAGTGGTTCGCGAGGCAATCGGTGAATTCATGAAGGCGCTCGGCGAGGCCCTGCTGATCGTGCTCGTCGTCTCCTTCGTCTCCATCGGCTGGCGCTCTGGCCTCGTGATTGCGATCGCCATCCCGCTGGTGCTCGCCGCAACCTTTGCCGTCATGTACGAACTCGGGCTCGATCTGCAGCGCATCTCGCTCGGGGCCCTGATCATCGCGCTCGGCCTTCTGGTCGATGACGCGATGATCGTCGTGGAGATGATGGAGCGAAAACTGGAGGAAGGGCTCGAGAAGCTGGATGCGGCGAGTTTCGCCTATTCCTCGACGGCCTTTCCAATGCTCACCGGAACGCTCATAACCACAGCCGGTTTCATCCCGGTCGGTTTCGCAGAATCGACCGCCGGTGAATATGTCCGCTCGCTGTTTTATGTCGTGGGCATCTCCCTGGTCATCTCCTGGTTCGTCGCCGTCTACTTCACGCCCTGGCTCGGTTACATGATCCTGAAGCAGAGGGCCCATGCCGGCAGCCATCACGACGCTTTCGACACCCGCTTCTATCGTCGCCTCCGTGCGACCGTCTCCTGGGCCGTGGAGCACCGCATCATCGTGATCGTCTCGACGCTCGCCATCTTTGCGGTCAGCCTCTGGTCCTTCCAGTTCATCCCGAAGAACTTCTTCCCGCAGTCGTCACGACCGGAAATCCTTGTCGACATGTGGCTGCCCGAGGGTACCTCGATCAAGGAAGTCGAGGCGGAGGCCAGGCGCCTCGAAGCGGAATTGCTGACCGATCCGGATCAGCGCTTCGTCGCAACCTATGTGGGCGAGGGCGCGCCGCGCTTCTTCCTGCCGCTCGACCAGCAGTTGCGCAATCCGAACTATGCCCAGCTCTTGGTCATGGCGAGGGACGAGGATGCGCGCGAACGTCTGATCACCAAGTTGCGCATGACACTGGCGGAAGACTTCCCCTCGGTGCGCGGGAAGGTCGATCGACTGTTCCTGGGGCCGCCGACCGGATGGGCCGTGCAGATGCGTGTAAGCGGACCGGAGCGGGACGAGGTTCGTCGCATTGCCGATCAGGTAAAGGCGCGCTTCAACCAGAACCCCGTTTTGCAGGCTGTCCATGACGACTGGCTTGAGCCGGTCCCCGCGATGACGCTGGTCGTCGACCAGGATCGTGCCCGTGCCCTCGGCGTCTCCTCACAGCGCCTGCGTCAGATGCTGCAGGCGACAATGAGCGGTGCGCCACTCGCCGATGTTCGCGCCGGTGAGGAAACGATCTCGATCGTGGCCCGAGAGCCGGAAGATAGCCGCCGCCTGTTGACGGCAGTCAATTCGATCTATGTCCCGACCGATCTCGGCACATTCATCCCCTTGTCGCAGATTGCCAAGGTCGTGCCGAAGCTGGAGCAGGGCATCGAATGGCGTCGCAATCGTTTGCCGACGATCACGGTGCGAGCCACCTTGCCGGACGGTCTGCAATCGAACGACGTGACCTTGAAGATGTTCGACGAAATGCAGTCCTTGCGCGACAGCCTGCCGGCTGGTTACGCGATCGAGATCCAGGGCGGAGCGGAGGACAGCGCCGAGAGCCAGAATTCGATCGCGGCCAAGGCGCCGATCATGCTGCTGGTCATTGTGGTGCTGCTGATGATCCAGCTGCAGCATTTCGGCAAGGCCATGCTGGTGCTGGCGACCGGGCCGCTCGGCATAATCGGGGCCGCCGCCGCCCTCCTCATTTCAGGCGCCCCCTTCGGATTTGTCGCGATCCTTGGCGTTATCGCCCTGCTCGGCATCATCATCCGCAACTCGATCATTTTGATCGACCAGATCGACCAGGACATCGCAGCTGGCATGGAACGGCGTGAAGCGATCATCGGATCGGCTGTCCGCCGCTTCCGCCCCATCATGCTGACGGCGCTGACCGCAGTTCTCGCGCTGATCCCGATTTCACGCGGCATCTTCTGGGGGCCGCTGGCTTACGCGATGATGGGCGGCATTCTCGTCGCAACCGTCCTGACCATTCTGGTTCTGCCTGCAGCCTATGCTTTCTTCTTCGGTCGCTCTCCCCACAAAGCGTGACTGAAGGAGAGGAGGAGAGGGTCCCCAAGCCTCTCCTCCTTCCCCTTTTCGCCCGTGCCGATGGCGTTGCGTTTCATTGTTTTTTTTGATCGGTTGATAAATTTTCTTTCCGTTGCTAGACCACCGCGACTCGGCCAAATATCCTTGTCTTTTTGCGACGCACTACGTGGCGCGGCCTTGATTCTTAGGGTCAATCAAAGATCTCTAATGTTCGATGAGTTCCTAAAGCGACCTGTCGTTTTAGAAAACATTTGAACTGCCATCCGTCTATTGTGGCGAAAACCAGACCAATTCTGTGACGGAATTGAGCCGAATCTCTCTTTACAACGTTTCCGAAGGCGATAAGACACTGCATCAGTGATCGAGTGGACGACCTCTGCTGCTTGTCAGATTACGACGCGCGGCTGGAGACCCTTCGATCGCCGGAAGACCGGTTGACCCCGACCTTCACAAAACACGGGCGCGATCCACGCGCCGCGGGACCAAAAGAACCGGCGAGGACGCTCGTCCTTTGCCTTTGGGAGACTGTTCATGAAAACCAAGTTCGCTCTTGCAGCTGCAGCACTCGCTGCCGCCACTTTCCTGTCGGGCGCGGCAAGCGCCAAGACCTTCGTTTACTGCTCGGAAGGATCGCCGGAAGGCTTCGATCCCGGCATGTACACCGCCGGCACGACCTTTGATGCCTCCGCGCATCCGATCTACAGCCGCCTGATGGAATTCAAGCCCGGCACCACCGAAGCGGAAGCCGGTCTGGCCGAAAGCTATGAAGTCAACGCCGAAGGCACCGAATACACCTTCAAGCTTCGTTCGGGCGTCAAGTTCCACACGACGGAGTTCTTCACTCCGTCGCGTGATTTCAACGCCGATGACGTCCTCTTCTCGCTGGACCGTCAGCTGAAGGCTGATCATCCGTGGAACCAGTATGTTGCCGGCACCTCCTGGGAATATGCCGCAGGCATGGGCTTCCCCGAGCTGATCAAGTCGATCGAGAAGGTCGACGACATGACGGTCAAGATCACGCTCAACAAGCCGGAAGCGCCGTTCCTCGCGAACCTCGCAATGCCTTTCGCATCGATCGTTTCGAAGGAATATGCCGACAAGCTCGAAGCTGAAGGCAAGAAGGAACAGCTGAACCAGATGCCGGTCGGCACGGGTCCGTTCTCCTTCGTCGGCTACCAGCAGGACGCCGTCATCCGCTACAAGAAGAACGCCGATTACTGGGGTGGCGCGCCGAAGATCGACGATCTCGTCTTCGCGATCACCACGGATGCTGCCGTTCGTTACCAGAAGCTCAAGGCTGGCGAATGCCACCTGATGCCGTTCCCGAACGCAGCCGACGTCGAGACCATGAAGTCCGACCCGGCTCTGACCGTCATGGAACAGGAAGGCCTGAACGTCGCTTACCTCGCCTACAACACGACCCAGGCTCCGTTCGACAAGCCGGAAGTGCGTAAGGCGCTGAACAAGGCGATCAACAAGGAAGCCATCGTCGACGCCGTATTCCAGGGCATGGCGACTCCGGCCAAGAACCCGATCCCGCCGACCATGTGGTCTTACAACCAGTCCACTCAGGACGACGCGTATGACCTGGAAGCTGCGAAGGCAGAACTCGAAGCCGCTGGTGTAACCGGCCTTTCGATGAAGGTCTGGGCAATGCCGGTTTCGCGCCCCTACATGCTGAACGCACGTCGCGCCGCTGAAATCATCCAGGACGATTTCTCCAAGATCGGCGTCACCGTCGAGATCGTCTCCTACGAATGGGCCGAGTATCTCGACCGCTCGAAGGCCAAGGATCGTGACGGCGCCGTCATGCTCGGCTGGACCGGCGACAACGGCGACCCGGACAACTTCCTCGACACGCTGCTGGGCTGCTCTGCCGTCGGCGGCAACAACCGCGCTCAGTGGTGCAACGAGGAGTTCGACGCCCTGGTGAAGAAGGCCAAGGTCACCTCCGACCAGGCCGAGCGCACCAAGCTCTACGAAGAAGCACAGCTCGTCTTCAAGCGCGAAGCGCCTTGGGCCACGATCGACCATTCTCTCTCGATCGTCCCGATGCGCAAGGAAGTCTCTGGCTTCGTCCAGAGCCCACTTGGCGACTTCACCTTCGAAAACGTCGACATCGCCGAGTAATCGGAACACGCAATCTTTCGCCGCGGGCCCTGGCCCGCGGCGTTTGTCGTTGATGCAAGACCAATCTCGCGTCATGCTCGAAAGCTCAGGTGAAGCGTTTCGGGTAACCACAGATGGCCTTGGTGCCGTGGTTCGACCTCCCTTAAACAACAGGTCTCACACATGTTTGGCTTTCTCCTGCGACGGCTCGCCGTCTTGATCCCGACCTTTCTCGGCGTCTCGATCATTGCCTTCGCTTTCATCCGGCTTCTTCCTGGCGATCCGGTTGCGCTGCTCTCCGGTGAGCGCGTCATGTCGCCCGAGCGGCACGCACAGATCAGTGCGCAGCTCGGTCTCGACCGTCCTGTCGTCGTCCAGTACTTCGATTATCTCGGCGGCGTCCTGACCGGTGACTTCGGCACTTCGATTGTCTCGAAGAGCCCGATCATCGACCAGTTCTTCGCGCTGTTCCCCGCCACTGTCGAATTGTCCCTCTGTGCGATCCTGTTGGCCGTCGCGATCGGCGTTCCCGCCGGCATCATCGCTGCGATCAAGCGCGGTTCATTCTTCGACCAGACCATGATGGGAATTGCCCTTGTCGGCTATTCCATGCCGATCTTCTGGTGGGGCCTTCTATTGATGATCCTGTTCTCCGGCATCCTGCAGTGGACACCGGTATCGGGACGCATCTCGCTGATGTTCTTCTTCCCGCCGGTCACGGGTTTCATGCTGATCGACAGCCTGCTGTCGGGTCAGAAGGGCGCCTTTGCCTCGGCCGTCAGCCATCTCATCCTGCCGACGATCGTGCTTGCGACCATTCCTCTCGCCGTCATCGCGCGGCAGACGCGCTCGGCCATGCTGGAAGTCCTGTCGGAAGATTATATCCGGACGGCCCGCGCCAAGGGCCTCTCGCCTTTCCGCGTCGTCAGCCTGCATGCGCTGCGCAATGCCATGATCCCGGTCATCACCACAATCGGCCTGCAGATCGGTGTCCTGCTGGCCGGCGCGATCCTGACCGAAACGATCTTTTCCTGGCCGGGCATCGGCAAGTGGATGGTCGACAGTGTGTTTCGCCGTGACTACCCGGTCATCCAGGGAGGCCTCCTCCTGATTGCCGGCATCATCATGGTCGTGAACCTCATCGTCGACCTGCTCTACGGCCTAATCAACCCGCGCATCCGCCACTAGAAGGATAAAGTCCCATGGCAGAGACAACAACCAGCCAGCCGGTTTCGAGCGCTCAGATGCGCCGCCAGATGCTGGCCGAATTCTGGTTCTACTTTTCCGAAAACCGCGGCGCCGTCGCAGGCCTCGTCGTCTTCGTCGCTCTCGTGCTGATCGCCGTCTTCGCCGGCGTCATCGCACCCCATTCGCCCTTCGAGCAATATCGTGATGCCGTGCTTCTTCCGCCCGCCTGGCTTGAAGGTGGGAACTGGAGCTTTGTGCTCGGCACCGATCCCGTCGGACGCGACATCCTCTCGCGCCTGATCTACGGTTCGCAGTATTCTCTGTTCATCGGTGTGTTCGTTACGACGCTGTCGCTGACGACGGGCATCGCGATTGGTGTCATCGCCGGCTATTACGGTGGCTGGCTCGACACCGCGATCATGCGCCTGATGGACATCATCCTGGCCTTCCCGTCGCTGCTGCTGGCACTTGTGCTCGTCGCGATCCTCGGCCCCGGCCTGACCAATGGCATGATCGCGATCGCGCTGGTCCTGCAGCCGCATTTCGTCCGCCTGACCCGTGCTGCGGTGATGTCGGAAAAGACACGTGACTACGTGACGGCCGCACGGCTAGCCGGTGCAAGTCCCTTCCGCCTGATGTTCAAGACGATCCTGCCGAACTGCATGGCGCCGCTGATCGTCCAGGCTACGCTCTCCTTCTCGAACGCCATCCTCGATGCAGCCGCCCTCGGCTTCCTCGGTATGGGCGCGCAGCCTCCGGCACCGGAATGGGGCACGATGCTGGCCGAAGCGCGCGAATTCATCCTGCGCGCTTGGTGGGTCGTCACCTTCCCGGGCCTCGCCATTCTGATCACCGTTCTTGCCATCAACCTCATGGGTGACGGCCTGCGCGATGCGCTCGATCCCAAGCTGAAGAGGTCCTGATCATGGCACTTCTCGAGATTCAGAACCTCACCGTCCAGTTCGAGACGGCCAGTGGTTGGTTCAAGGCCGTCGACGGCGTGTCGATGTCGGTCGAGCCGGGTGAAGTGCTTGCCATCGTCGGAGAAAGCGGCTCCGGCAAGTCTGTCGCCATGCTTGCCGTCATGGGCCTTCTGCCGTGGACGGCAAAGATCACCGCCGACAAGATGGAATTCCAGGGTCGTGACATCCAGAAGATCTCGGCAGCCGACCGGCGCAAGCTGATCGGCAAGGATGTCGCCATGATCTTCCAGGAGCCTGTCGCAAGCCTTAATCCCTGCTTCACCGTCGGCTTCCAGATCGAGGAAGTCCTGCGCCTGCACATGGGCCTCGGCAAAAAGGAATGCCGCGAACGCGCCATCGAGCTCTTCAAGCTGGTCGGACTGCCGGATCCTGCGGAACGCCTCAACCACTTCCCGCACCAGATGTCGGGCGGTCAGTGTCAGCGCGTGATGATCGCGATTGCGATCGCCTGCAATCCCAAACTCCTGATCGCAGACGAGCCGACGACCGCGCTCGACGTGACGATCCAGAAGCAGATCCTCGACCTCCTCATGAAGATCCAGGCCGAGACCGGCATGGGCCTCATCATGATCACCCACGACATGGCTGTGGTTGCCGAGACCGCGGACCGCGTCATCGTCCAGTACAAGGGCCGGAAGATGGAAGAGGCCGATGTGCTCTCGCTCTTCGAAAACCCGAAGAACCCCTATACCCGCGCGCTGCTTTCGGCCCTGCCGGAAAACGCCACCGGCGACCGCCTGACGACGGTCTCCGACTTCCTGGCCGCCGCAGAAACGGGAGGTGCCGCATGACCACAGAGATGCAAACCCCGATGCTCGAGATTCGCGACGTCAAGCGCGACTACCGTGTGTCGCAAGGTCTCTTCAAGGAAGACAAGATCGTCCACGCTGTCAAAGGCGTGTCTTTCAAGCTCGACAAGGGCAAGACGCTCGCCATCGTCGGCGAAAGCGGTTGCGGCAAGTCCACGCTTGCCCGCATCCTGACCTTCATCGATGAGCCAACGGCAGGCGAGTTGTTGATCGACGGTCAGAAGGTCGACTTGCGTCCTGGCCATCTGACATCGGACATGCGCCAGAAGGTGCAGATCGTCTTCCAGAACCCGTATGGCTCGCTCAATCCGCGCCAGAAGATCGGCGATGTGCTCGGCGAGCCCTTGCTCATCAACACCAAGATGAGCTCGGCCGAGCGGCGGGAACGCGCAACCGAAATGCTGATCAAGGTCGGCCTCGGTCCGGAGCACTATAACCGCTACCCGCACATGTTCTCGGGCGGCCAGCGCCAGCGTATCGCGATTGCTCGTGCGTTGATGCTCAATCCGAAGCTGCTCGTGCTCGACGAACCGGTTTCGGCGCTCGACCTCTCGGTCCAGGCCCAGGTGCTGAACCTGCTTGCCGACCTGCAGGAAGAGTTTGGCCTGACCTATGTCTTCATCAGCCACGACCTCTCGGTTGTGCGCTACATCGCCGACGAGGTGATGGTGATGTATTACGGTGAGGCCGTGGAATACGGCACACGCGATGCGGTCTTCTCGGACCCGCAGCACGAATATACACGCACGCTATTTGCCGCGACACCGCGCGCCGACGTGGAATCGATCCGCGCCCGCATGGCAAAGCGCCAGCTGGCAGCGGCGGCCGGTTGATCGCTTTCTAAAGCTTGATGCGATGACAAAGGGCGCCCGGTCGGCGCCCTTTTTCTTTATGGCAGATAGCCGTAAGAGATCTTCGGACTGTCGAATACCATCGTCGACCTGATTGTCTTGATCTCGGCGAGGCGATCGAACTCCTGCCAGATCAGGCGCTTGTAGTCCGTCATGTCACGAACCGAGATCTTCAACAGAAAATCGAAGCCGCCGGCAACGGCATGGATCTCGACTACTTCGGGCAGTTTGCCGACATGTTCGATAAAACGTTCGCCCACCTGCGGCGTCGTGCGATCCAGGGTGATTTCGACGAAGGCCTGCAGGCCGAGGCCGACACGCGGCGCATCAACCACGATCGCCTGCCGTATGATGCCGCTCGAATAGAGTCTGGCGAGCCGACGCGAAAGGGGGGCGGCGGTCAGCCCGACACGCTCGGCGAGTTCCGCATTGTTCAGGCTCGCATCGTTCAGAAGACAGGCAATGATCTTCCGATCGATCCTGTCCAGTGTGGCGCTCTCAGCTTCCATTATCGATCTCTACTGTCCATCAGTGCGCAATATTGTATCGTCAAAGCTGGATGTCTGGCAATTCATCTTAAGTCACCCCTGACGCCGGGCATGAAATCCGCAGAGACTTTGCGCGGCAAACTTGATATCTCTGGTCCAACACAATTGCACTTTGACGAAGGTCCCCGATGTTCGACAAGCTCGCCTCGCAGCCCAATGACCCGTTGCTTGCCCTGATCGGGCTCTACAATGCCGATCAGCGCGCCGACAAGATCGACCTCGGGGTCGGTGTCTACCGTGATGATCTCGGGCGCACGCCTGTGATGCGCTCGGTCAAGGCGGCCGAGAAGGAGCTGTTGGAGAAGCAGGACAGCAAGTCCTATGTGGCGCCGGAAGGCGACAGGGTCTTCCTCGACCTGCTCTGGGATCTTGTCGGCGGCAAGGGACAGGGCAAGTTTGCCGCGGGCGTTCAGACCCCCGGCGGTTCGGGGGCGCTGCGTCTCGCGTCGGATCTCATCGCGCGCGCGAGCAGCGGCCGCATTCATCTTGGTCTGCCCAGCTGGCCGAACCATGCGGGTATCTTCGGCGCCACCGGCCTCAGCGTTGAGACCTATCCCTATTTCGATGTGCCGACACAGGACGTGCGCTTTGCCAGCATGATGAAGGCGCTAAGCAGCGCCCCGCGCGGTGATGCCGTGCTCATTCATGCGAGCTGCCACAACCCGACCGGCGCCACGCTCACGTCTGCCCAGTGGGAAGAACTGGCGGCCGTGATCGCCGAACGTCGCCTCGTGCCACTGATCGATTCTGCCTATCAAGGGTTTGGCGCCGGCATCGAGGAAGATGCCGCTGGTCTGCGCACCATTATCGCTGCAGTGCCGGAAGCCTTGGTCGCGGTTTCCTGCTCCAAGTCCTTCGGCATTTACCGTGAACGCACAGGCGCCATCTTTGCTGTTGCCGAGACGCAAGAGGCGGCCGACATTGCTCGCTCCAATCTCGTGACCATGGCGCGCACCAGCTATTCCATGCCACCGGATCATGGTGCGGCCGTCGTGCGCACGATCCTCTCGACAGAGAGCCTGCGCCAGGACTGGATCGACGAACTGAACAGCATGCGCGACCGTCTCAATGGCCTGCGTCGCGAACTGGCCGCAGCCCTCGGCGACGGTTGGCAACTGGCGCCGCAGATCGGCGAGCAACAGGGCATGTTCTCGCTCCTGCCGCTCAAGGAAGCCGACGTGCTGTCGCTGCGCAAGGATCACGGCATCTACATGCCGACCTCTGGACGCATCAATATTGCGGGCCTGAAGAGCCAGGATATTCCGCGCGTCGCCGCTGTTCTGAAACCGCTTCTGGGCTGAAACCATGACCACGACCACCGTGAACCAGGCGGGCGCAGAGCGTCATCGCCTCTATGAAGACGTGCTCGCGATGATTTCCGGCACGATGTTCGTGTCGCTCGGGACGCTGATCTACACCGAAACCATGCTGACGGTCGGGTCGAGCGCCGGCCTCGCGCTGCTTCTGTCCTATGTCAGTGGCTGGGGCTTCGGCGTCATCTTCTTCGTCGTCAATTTGCCCTTCTACATCCTGGCGGTCAAACGCATGGGGTGGGCCTTCACGCTGCGCACTTTCACCGCCGTGGCGCTGGTGTCGATCCTGTCGAAGCTGAACGGCCAATGGATCGATTTTTCGCATCTCGATCCACTCTACGCCACCGTGATCGGCGGCGGCTTGATCGGTACTGGCTTGCTGATGCTTTTCCGCCACCGCACGGGTCTCGGCGGCATCAATATCCTCGCCATGTATCTGCAGGAAAAGACAGGGCTGCGCGCCGGTTATTTCCAGCTTGGTGTCGATCTCACGATCCTCGCAATCGCCTTCTTCGTGCTGCCGGCCGACCGGTTGGCACTCTCGGTGCTGGGCGCTGCCATCGCCAACCTGATCCTCGCGATCAACCACAAGCCCGGCCGTTATATGGGGCTGAGCTAAGGGCTTATGCCAGCGCCGCGTCCACGATGACGAGAGGCCGGCCTTGCGTGCAGGCCTCAATGCGGGCATCGACCCGGTACACATCTCGAAGCAGGGAAGGCGTGATCACATCCGCAGTCGCGCCGCTTGCAATCAGTCGCCCGTCCGCAACCACGAGCGCATGGTCGCAATAACGCATCGCGTGGTTCAGGTCGTGCAGGGCGATCAGAACGGTGATCCCGCTTTCGGTTGCAAGTTCGCGCATGAATTGAAGGACTTCGATCTGGCGGAAGAGATCGAGCGCCGACGTCGGCTCGTCCATCAACAGCACTTCCGGCTTGCGCACCAGCGCCTGGGCGATGGCGACGAGCTGACGTTGTCCACCGGACAGTTCCCCAAGATCTCGAAATGCGAGGTCCGAAATCCGAAGTGAAGCAAGAATGCGATCGATCTCAAAAAGTTCGCCGTCGGCCACTTTCCAACCAGAGCCCTGCTTGGATGCAAGCAGAATGCTCTCGTAGACGGTCAGGACAGCATTGGCACCTGTGTCCTGCGGCATGTAACAAATCGGCCGCTGGCTCTCCTCTCCGGAGACATGGATGACGCCTTCGCCCTTCAGCAGGCCTGCTATCCGCTTGAACAGCGTCGACTTGCCCGCCGCATTCGGACCGATGACAGCTGTCAGCATTCCGCCGGCGATGTCACCGGTGGTGATGTCGGTGAAGACGCGATGGCGACCGTATTGGGCACCGACCGCTTCAAGCCTGAGGGCTACCATGCGCGCCTCCTGTTGGTGAAGATGAGGGAGAAGAAGAAGGGCACCCCGACGAGTGCAGTGATAACACCGATCGGCAGGATGGCGCCCGGGATCAGCAATTTCGACACGACCGAGGTGACTGACAGCAGGAGCGCGCCACAGAGGATCGAACCCGGGAGAAAGAAGCGCTGGTCTTCTCCGAGCAACATACGAGCGATATGCGGCCCGACGAGGCCGATGAAACCGATCGTGCCGACGAAAGAAACGGGGATGGCGGCGAGCAGGCTGACGAGCAGCATAGTCTCAAGCCGGAGTGCCCGGACATTGACCCCGAAGGATGCGGCCTTGTCGTCACCGAGGCGAAGCGCCGTCAGTGCCCAGGCGCGGCGCGCAAAGAGGGGTACGCAGAAGACGAGCACGGCGAAGGTCACCGCCACCTTACCCCAGGTCGCCTTGGTCAGCGATCCCATGGTCCAGAAGACAACGGCGGCGAGCGCCTGTTCAGAGGCAAGATATTCGAGCAGCGAAAGCAGCGCATTGAAGGTGAAGACCAGAGCTATGCCGAGCAGGATGATGGTCTCAACCGTCACGCCTCGCATGGTCGAGACGCCATAGATGAAGAGCGATGCGAGCATTGCCATCAGGAAGGCGTTGATCGGCACCATGTACTGCACGGCCGCTGGAAAGACGGCAACGCCTGCGACAAGCCCAAGCGCCGCACCGAAACTGGCAGCCGCGGAAATGCCGAGCGTAAAGGGAGAGGCGAGCGGATTGGCCAGGATCGTCTGCATCTGCGCACCGGCAAGCGACAGGCACGCCCCAACAGTGACGGCCATCAGCGCGATCGGCATGCGGATATCCCAGATGACGACCCTAAGCTGGTTGCCTGCCGAGGCCGGATCCCAGATCGTCGAGACGACTTCCGACAGGGTGTAGCGCGCGGGGCCATAGGCCATATCGACGGCGATCGACAGCACCAGACAGAGTGAAAGCCCGGCAAGGATTGCCAGGCGCTTCGTCGTCAGGCTTCGGTAGATGTCGCTGGAGGCCGGAGCGGCCGCTTCGACGGTGGTGGCCATAAGTCTTTTCCTGTCGGTTACGCCCCCAAGGGCAAGCGGCCGGCGGTCGCCCGCCGGCCGGATGGATGTCAGGAGCCAGCCTTCAGCGAGGCGAAGTAGCCAGGCTGGTAATCTACCGGCAGGAAGCGCTCATGCATGTCCTTGAAGGTGGCGTCCGCGTCGAGATCCTTGAAGAGATCCGGATGCAGCCACTTGGCGATCTGCTGGACGGCGACGAACTGGTAGGGGCTGTTGTAGAACTGGTGCCAGATGGCATGCACATTGCCATCCTGGACGGCCTTGATGTCGGTGAAGCCGGGGCGCTTCATCAGCTCGGAGAGCTTGCGCGCGGCTTCAGCCTTGTCGGCGCCCGGACCAACGCCAACCCACTTGCCGCCGGGAACATACAGTTCCCAGTTCGAGCCGGTCACGATGACCTGGTCGGGGTTCGACGCGATGATCTGCTCCGGATTGACGGTGCCGAACGTGCCCGGGATGAAGTCCTTGGCCATGTTCACGCCGCCGGCGAGTTCGACCATCTTGCCGAAGTTCTCGTTGCCGAAGGACATGCAGCAATCGTCAGAATAGCCACCGGCGCGCTCCATGAAGACGACAGGCTTCTTGAGATCCGACTGCTTGGCCAGCACGTCGGTCACCTTGGCGATCTGCTCGTCATGGAATTTTACAAATTCTTCGGCGCGCTCTTCCTTGCCGAACAGCTTGCCGATGATGCGCATGGAATCATCCGTGTGCTCCATCGGCTTTTCGCGGAAGTCGATATAGACGAGCGGGATACCGACGGCAGCGAGCTTCTCGATATAGCCGCTCTCTTCGGTTGCGGACTTCGCTTCCGTGTTCATGATGATGACGTCAGGCTTCAGCGCAACCGCCTGCTCGATGTCGAACGTGCCGTCCTTCATGCCGCCGAAGGTGGGGATCTTTTCCATCTCCGGGAATTTCTTCAGGTAGATGTTGTAGCCGTCGAGGTCGGCCTTCTTGAAATCGTCGCGCC
This sequence comes from Rhizobium sp. AAP116, assembly GCF_001295785.1. Lineage (NCBI taxonomy): Bacteria > Pseudomonadati > Pseudomonadota > Alphaproteobacteria > Hyphomicrobiales > Rhizobiaceae > Rhizobium > Rhizobium sp. AAP116. The sequence continues at coordinate 31,852 of NZ_LJIB01000008.1, read as the reverse complement.
AGCCAATGACGCGGCCAAACGGATTGTCGGTGTCGAGTGCTGCCGTGAAGTAGATCTGTCGACCTTCGCCGAGAATGACGCGTTCAACCGGAACGCTCACCTCGACCTCACGACCAGTGATGTCCTTGATCTTCACGGTCTCGCCAGCCAGCGCGACGCTTGAAAAAAGGACGAGCGAAATCGCGGCGGCAGAAGCCACCTTCTCCATTTTGAACACGATCAGTTCTCCTGCTTGTGATTATGTCGTGATCTATGTTTTTATGACTTTATCAGTCAAGAATTATCTTTTAGAAGTGTTCCAGCCTCTCTGCCCGAATCCGAAAGACCGTGAAAATGCAAGCCGTTAGCTCCCTTACCAACCATGACCTTCGCGACGAAATCAAAGCTTATTGGTCGTTGCGGGCCGAGACATTTGACACTCAGCCGGGTCATGAGATCTTTTCGGAAGACGAGCGGGCGGCCTGGCACGCCCTGTTCCGCAGGCATCTCGGCGAAGGCGAGGGGCGGGCAGCGCTCGACCTCGCCTGCGGAACGGCCGTGATCTCGCACCTGCTCGACGATCTCGGCTTCAAGGTTACCGGGCTGGATTGGGCCGAGCCAATGCTGGAGCGCGCGCAGGCAAAGGCCAAGGACCGTGGACGACGGATCCGCTTTCTGATGGGTGACGCCGAGCGCACCATGGAGGACGACGAGGCCTATGATGTGATCACCAATCGTCACCTTGTCTGGACGCTCGTCGATCCGCTTGCCTGCTTCAAGGAGTGGCACCGCGTCCTGAAACCGGGTGGCAAGGTGCTGATCGTCGATGGCGACTTCGTCAACACCTCCACATTGACCCGTCTCTTGAAAAAGCTGACCGGTTTCGCGAGCCGCCTCGGTATGGCCCGCGATGCCCTGCACGGCGCCCCGAATCCCGATATGGCCGAAACGCACACCCGTATCCTGTCCCGCGTTCATTTTTCCGGCGGTGCTCACGCGCATGCCGTTGCAGATCTTCTGAAGAAGGCGGGCTTCTCAAAAATCACCGTTGATCAGGACATGACTGCTATACACAGGGCGCAACGCAAGAACTTCTCGTTTTTCAAAGGCCTGGAGCGAGCCACTCAGCACCGCTACGCGATCTGCGCCGAGAAGTGACGTCATCGCGTTACTGCCTTTCCTGACTGCATAGCTGTTTCAGAAACGGTGGCTTGAAACAGAGGCTCCTTGCATTTACAGCCTCCGAAAACTGATATACTAGTATCTCAGTTTTCGGAGGCTGTATGTCGGAAATGTCCAAAAGCGGGTTACGCTCGCGCATTGTTCCTGCCGATCATCAACGCGGGAGGACGCGGGATGGGCGTGCTGCGACGCAGATCCATGCGATCTTGCAGGACGAAATTGTCCGCCTGCAATTGAAGCCGTTGGATACCCTGAACGAGAAGCAACTCGGCCAGCGCTTCGGTGTCAGCCGCACGCCTGTGCGCGAAGCTCTGCTGAGACTGGCGGATGAGGGACTTGTGGAGATCTATCCGCAGTCGGGCACTTTCGTGTCTCGCATACCCCGCCGTGCGCTCTACGAGGCAATCCTTATCCGCAAGGCGCTCGAGGTGACCACCGTCTCGCTCGCCATTGTCGCGATGAAGGACGGCAGCCGCTTGCACTCGCTCGAAGACAATCAGGCGGCCCTGATAAAAGCGGCCGAGGCCGGTGACATTCCGCTCTTCCACCGTCTCGACACCGAATTCCATCAGTTGATCGCCGACATCGCCGGTTACCCCGGTATCTGGACGGTTATTGCGCAGGTCAAGGTTCATATCGACCGCTATCGGTTCATCACGCTGCCCCGTTCAGGGCGGCTGGATATCGTCATCGCCGAGCATGCGGCGATCATCGACGGGATCCGTGACCGCGACGACGGTGCGGCGGTTCTGGCCATGAGCCAGCATATCGGCCGCATGACTGAGGAACTGGACGATATCGAGCATCTCGATCCCGACCTCTTCATTGACGCCTAGAGCAAGCAGGCGATCCTTTCCAGAAATCCCGGGAGTAGCATCATGAAACCATCCTTCGACCTTTCGGGCCGCACGGCCATCGTCACCGGAGCCAATACCGGCATCGGTCAGGCCATTGCCGTGGCACTGGCCGGCGCTGGTGCCGCTGTTCTCGGCGTCGGCCGATCGAGCATGAGCGAAACGGAGGCCATGATTGCCTCTGCAGGTGGGCGTTTCGCATCCTTTGCCGCCGACCTGTCGACCATCGAGCCGGTCGACGACATCGTCGAAGCGGCGGTATCCGCTTTCGGCTCGGTCGACATTCTCGTCAACAATGCCGGCATCATCCGCCGTGCCGATGCCATCGATTTCACCGAGGCTGATTGGGATGCGGTCATGGACGTCAACCTGAAGACGGCCTTTTTCCTGTCGCAGGCCGTCGCCAAGCGCATGATTCCGAGTGGCCGCGGCAAGATTATCAACATCGCTTCCATGCTCTCCTTCCAGGGAGGGATCCGCATTCCCTCCTATACCGCGTCCAAGAGTGGCCTCGCGGGGCTGACCCGCCTGCTGGCCTGTGAATGGGCTGCCAAGGGCATCAACGTGAACGCGATTGCGCCGGGCTATTTCGTCACCAACAACACGACCGCCTTGCGGGAAGATCCGAAGCGGTCCACCGACATTCTCGGCCGGATCCCGGCAGGCCGCTGGGGCAACCCGGAAGAACTCGGTGGCGCCGCAGTCTTCCTGGCCTCGGACGCCTCGGCTTATGTGCACGGCACGATCCTGCCCGTCGACGGCGGTTGGCTGGCGCGCTAGGTAGGAACGGGAAGCGACAAGGCGGGGGGATGAAGATGGGACGGATCGTATCGATCGGCGAATGCATGGGCGAGCTGTCGGAGACCGGTTCACCCGGTATGCTCAGCATGGGGTTCGCCGGAGACACGCTCAATACCGCCTATTACCTGCGTCACAGTCTGGGGCAGGACTGGCAGGTCGACTATGTGAGCGCCGTCGGTACGGACGGGCTCTCCGACAGGATGGTCGATTTCCTTAACAGTGAGGGCATCGGGACCGACCATGTCCGCCGCCTGGCCGACAAGACGATCGGGCTCTACTACATCACCTTGAAGGACGGCGAGCGCAGTTTCACCTATTGGCGCAACGATAGTGCCGCAAAGCGGCTCGCCAGTGATCCTGGGGCCCTCAATCGTGCACTTGAGGGCGCGGATCTCGCCTACTGGTCCGGCATCACCTTGGCCATTCTCTCGAACCAGGATCGGCTGGCGCTGATCGAGGCGCTTGGCCAGTTCGCGGGCAAGGGCGGCACAGTTGTCTTCGACCCCAATCTCCGGCCGCGTCTCTGGGACAACCCGGAGACCATGAGGGGCTGGGTGCATCGGGCGGCCGCGGTGAGTGACCTCTGCCTTCCGTCCTTCGAAGACGAGGCGACATGGTTTGGCGATGCCGATCCAGCCGCGACGGCGAAACGTTATCAGGCGGAAGGGGCTCGAAGGGTCATCGTCAAGAACGGATCCGAGGACGTCACATTTGCAGGCAGCAGCGGTGAACTGTCCCGCTTCTCCATCCCCTCGGTCGAACATGTTGTTGATACGACCGCCGCAGGCGACAGTTTCAACGCTGGCTACCTGGCTGCAGAACTGAATGGTGCATCCGTTGAGAATGCGGTTGCTGCCGGCGCCAGACTGGCGGGTAGGGTAATAGGCGCCCGGGGAGCTTTGGTCCCGGATGCCGTAACGCAGGCCTGAGGAGCCTTGGGCTCAAGCCGGAGCAGCGCCGCCGCCGACAAGGGTAAAATAGGCCCATGCAAGCACGAATGCCGCGGCGATCCCGGCCCAGATCAGGATCTTGCGCATCGAAGGTGAAACACTGGCCTTCGGCTTCGGCGGTTTGTCTTCGGGCGGGCGCTCGAACTTGATGACGTTCGACATGCTATGGCTCTCTCGTGATGCTCATCTGGAAACTTCCTGCCATGATCATGGGCCAACAACAAGCCTGCTGCTTGCGTGTTTCCTCATGGATGAGGCTTGAGATCGGGACGTATTGTTGAGGTGGCGGAGAGAAACGCTGCGCCTTCGGGCCGCGCGCATTCACAATCTTCCACTTCACTCTTGTCTGCAGCCTTCGCCGCCGCTAGCGTCCCATTTCAGGGAGAACTGTTGTCAATAGACGGAGATCGAGGGCTTTCCCGTCGGACGCATGATGGACTTTGCCGAACTGCAATGAGAAGTTTTCTGGATTCCGCCCTGGGTGATGCCTCTTCCGCACAGGCGGGAGACGCGTCTATTGCCGCCAGGAAGATATCAGGCGTTTCGTCGACACATTTCCTGAAACTCGTCGAAGAAAACGGCAATACAGGCTTCTGGACCTGCGATATCACCACCGGTCAATGCAGCTGCAGCCCGGGCCTCTTGCGAGTGATCGGGGTTAAGCAAACCCTGCCGTTCCGAATGACGGATCTGGTCGACCAGGTACATCCGGAGGATCGCACATTCTGCGAAGATATCTGGTCGCTGATACGCTCGGGTGTGCCTGTGAATCGGAATTTTCGCATCATCCGCGGCGACAGGACCGTACGCTGGGTCGAGTTCCGGTCCGAGGTGGTGCTTGACGCCGAGCAGCGCCCGGCGCGCGCCATCGGGCTCCTCCAGGACGTCTCGCAACAACATGAGAGCCGTCAGGCGCTGGACGAAAGCACCGGCCGCTACAGAGCATTGATCAGCGCCGTCGCGACCATGGAATGGCGTGCGACCGCAGCTGGCGAGCCCGTATTTTCCTCTGGCTGGACGACGCTGACCGGGCAACGCGAGTCCGATATGTTCGACGGCAACTGGCTAAGCGCGGTCCACCCAGATGATCGCGAAGCGGTGAACGCCGCCTGGCAGCAAGCTGTTTCCTCGCTATCTCCTTATAGCTCCAATCAGCGCATCCGTCGGGCGGACGGTGAATATGAATGGTTTCATGCCCGCGCAGTGCCCGTGCTTCACAAGGGTGGGCGCTCGCATGAATGGCTGGGCATGATCATCCGCCATCAGGAATTTGCGATGATGGGCAGCGGCGGGTCTGCCGCCGATCCCTCGGTGACGCCGATGCAGATCCGGGCGGGACGGGCCATGTTGCAATGGACCCTTGAAGACCTTTCGCGGCAGTCCGGCGTATCGGTCTCGTCGATCCGGCGGATCGAGGGGGAGGGAGAGCGTTCGACGCGGCCGGCCTCGCTGAGCGCGATTCGAGAGGCCTTCGAGCGAGAGGGCCTGGCGTTCAGTGACGGCAACACCGTGTCCCTGCAGGGCTTCCCCATGCGGAGAAGCTGAGCCCTCGGATCGTGCTCTCAGCTGGAGATCCGGGGCGTGCTCACGATCTTGAGGAATAGCGCATTCATGGCGTCTGCGATGCCCTCGCTCGGGCTCACTTCGAAATAGAGACCCGGCGATGCGCAAGACTGCATGCGCGTAGGGATTTCGGACTGGAACGGGCTGATCCACCTCTTGTACCAGTCATTGGTGGGAAGCGGCAGATAGGTCGTATAGAGAACGGCGATGCGATAGCCCTTCTTCTTGAGGGCTTCGCATTGCGCAGTGTCGATCGGCTCCTGACAGCGCCCATTGGTGGTCTTCTTGGTGCAGGTGCTTGGCTTGTAGGCGTCGCCCACTCCATCTGAGACAAAGAACACGATCTTTTCCGGATCACTTGCAGAAGCACCGGTGCCGGACGCGCCCATGAGATCGCCGATACTCTTGAGGGCGCGGTCGAAATCGGTCTGCTGGTCGTTGTCATAACCCTGCCAGGGGATCGACATCAGCCCGATCTTGGACGCCTTGGTCTGAACCTGATCGAGATTGTCGGTAAGTGCGGAGACCTCCAGCAACTTGGTGTCCTCGGCCCGTTCGCCGAAGGTGTAGACGGCCATGCGATACTGATTGGAGCTCTTGCGCGACTTCTTGGCCGTGTCCATGAGCGCTGCCGTCGCCTTGGCCACGACGTCGATGCGGATCGTCACGCCGAGTTTCTTGGCGAGGTAATAGTAGCTGTTCGTGTCCTCGACACCGTTTTTGACGATGTGGCACGCGAAGGCACACTTGTCTCTGGTATTGTTGACCATCTTGGTGACGTCTGCCGGAGTCGCTCCGACGCCCATAGACGGCGTGTTGTCGAGAAGCAGGTAGAAGTCCCGGAATGTGTCTGTCTGATAGACGGCTTCGGCCTTGCCGCTGACGGTGACGTCCTTCTGCCCCATGACCCGTGCAAGTGTGGTGGGAATCGTCGCGTTGAAGGTGAAGACGGCCTTTAGCTGGGTTCCGGTCTTGACGACTTCCACATCGAAGTTCTTGAGATCGTAGTGCTGAGACATCTTGGCGTGACCGAGAAACACCTTCTTGGCATCTGCGATCGCAGCCGATAGCTGTCCGTCGGATTTCATCTGCATCGCCTGCATGACGCCGGCGGAGGTTTCGGCAACGGCTGCGATCGCAGCCGCGTCGGCAGCCGCCTGGAGGGTGCTTCGCACCGTCAGCGCGTTGCTGATATCGATGGCCAGGCCAGCCGCTCCGATGACGGGCACAAGCAGGATCGCCGTCAAGACGCCGAAATTGCCACTGCGGTCGCAGAGAAATCTTCTGAACATAATATACCCCCATATATAAGGGGGTAATTTATAGGTGCTGCGTATCGTTTTCGTTCATCTGCATGGTTAGCAAATTCCTGACCAGCGAAGCATGCCAGTCAGGCGGCTGCGACCTTCTTCTTCACGGGCGGATTCTCGCCATCATAGAGAGCCCGCGCCTCGCGGATGCGACCATGATGTTCCGCCGTCCAGACCACCAGGGCCGCGACTGGCCCCAATAAGGATTGCCCAAGCTCCGTCAGCCTGTACTCGACACTTGGCGGCTGGGTCGGGAAGACCTCGCGATGAACCAGACCGTCGCGCTGGAGGCTGCGCAATGTACCCGTGAGCATCGCCTGCGAGATGTCGGGGATTGCTCGCTTCAGCTCGCCGAAACGGTGCGGCCTGTAGCCAAGCGTCTGCAGGATGAGGGAAGCCCATTTGTCCCCGATATGGGAAAAGACATCGCGAACCGGGCAATTCCCGGCATCGAAAACCGTATTCGCCGGCGTCTCGATCATGGCCATCACCGTACGGATCGCTGCGGTGTAATCGGTCTTCGTCTTCCCATGTGCTGTCATCGGTACCATCCTCAGAACCTGGTTCTAAAAAACTGCCTACTTTACGGTAGATATGAAGTCTGCAATATAGACCTACTCTACAAATTAAACCATCCCTAAAGTTTAGGGTCCAGAAAATGAGAGAACCATGACCGCGAAGTATCTTGTCACCGGCGCATCGGGCCAGCTCGGCCAGCGCGTTGTCCATCATCTCCTTGAGACCTCGGGCGTCGCCGCAGGCGACATCATCGCTGCCAGCCGCAAGCCGGAGCAGCTGGTAGAACTGGCTGCGAAGGGCGTGTTGGTGCGCCGGGTCGATTTTGATGATGCCGCATCCATGGAGGCTGCATTCGCCGAGGCCGAAAAGGTGCTGATCATCAGCACGGATACGCTCGACCGGCCGGGACATCGTCTCGTTCAGCATCGCGCAGCCGTTGCCGCAGCAGAAAAGGCCGGTGTCGTCCATCTGCTTTACACCTCGATGCCCGAGCCCGTGAACTCAGCTCTGCTCTTCGCCCCCGACCACGAAGGGACGGAAGCGGCCATCGAGGCAAGCTCGGTGCCGGCCTGGACCATTCTGCGCAACAACTGGTATTTCGAAAACGTCATGATGAGCGCAGGCCCCGCCCTTGCCTCGGGCCATTGGTACTCGGCTGCCGGTGACGGCAAGGTGGCGCACATCGCACGCGATGACATCGGTCGTGCGATTGCTGCGGCGCTCGTCGCCGCAGACAAGGAAAAGACCGTCTACACGCTGACGGGTTCTTCTTCCTACACGCATCGCGAAATGGCATCCCTCATCTCCGCCTCTGCCGGCAAGGAGATCACCGTGATCGATGTTCCGGTCGAAGGCCTCGTCCAGGGCATGGTTGGAGCTGGTCTGCCCGAACCCGTCGCGCGCGTCTTTGCCTCTATCGATACGATGGTCGGAAACGGTGGTCTGGCTCGCGTCACTGGTGACTTCAAGACGCTGACGGGCACGGAGCCGCAGAGCTTCGAAAGCTGGGTAGAGAGCCAGGCCGAAGCTTTCAAATCCATGACTGCGTGATCGCTCTTCCTCACGTAATCGCCTCATCGGTCGCCGCCAGGCCGGTCCGGTCGTGCCATATCCCACACGTGGCATGACCGCGCGACCGCCCGTTCTCCTGAGCGGGCGGTCCTGTTTTTTATGTAGTCGGGCGCGACTCAGGGCGTCTGCGCACCTCGTGTCGCGGTGTAGATCGCGTACAGCGATGTCGAGGCCGTGATGAACAGGCGGTTCTTGCGAGGGCCGCCGAAGGTCAGGTTGGCGACCGCCTGCGGCACCAGGATCTTGCCGAGCAGCGTGCCATCGGGATGGAAGCAATGCACGCCGTCGGCAGCGCTTGACCAGAGGTTTCCGTCGACATCCGTCCGCATGCCGTCGGGAATGCCCTTGTCGATATGGGCAAAGACGCGACCGTTCGTCAGCCGCTTTCCATCCGTCATATCGAAGACGCGGATGTATCTCGGCGCATCCGGTTTGTGGCTGGCGCCGGAATCGGCGACGTAGAGCAACGTCTCGTCCGGCGAGAAGCAAAGGCCGTTCGGCTGCAGGAAGTCGTCGATCATGACGGCAAGCTCGCCGGTGGTAGGATCGAGCCGGTAGACGTTGCGGCTCGCCTGTTCCTCGTCGGCCTTGTAGCCCTCGTAGTCAGAGAGAATGCCGTAGGACGGGTCGCTGAACCACACGCTGCCGTCAGATTTCACCACCACGTCGTTGGGTGAGTTCAGACGCTTGCCTTGGTAGCGATCGGCAAGCGTCGTGATCGTGCCGTCGATTTCGGTGCGGATAACGCGGCGCCCGCCGTGCTCGCAGGAAACGAGCCGTCCCTCGCGGTCGCGGGTATTGCCGTTGATGAATTGCGAGGGCGCACGATAGACCGAGGTGCCCACGCCTTCGATCCAGCGCAGCACACGTTCGTTGGGAATATCGCTGAACAGCAGATAGCCGCCATCGTTGAACCAGACGGGACCTTCGGCCCATCGGCAGCCGGTGTAAAGCTCGTCCAGGCTGGCGCTGGACACGAGCAGGTCGCGGAAGCGGGGGTCGCGGATCTCGTAATGCGGGTTTTCCATGGGACGATCCTGGCAGGGCTTCAGGTTTTGCCGGCGCTGCGCGTGGTCGGCAGCATGATGACGGCGATGATGATGAGACCGGTGAGAATGAGGCGGATGCCTGCGCCAAAACCGTAGGTATTCAGCATCGAAACGACAAGGAACATGAAGAGCGAGGCGCCCCATATCCCCGGAACATTCGAATTCCCGCCGGCAACCGCCGTGCCGCCGATGACGACGACGGCAATCGACATCAGGAGATACTCCGTGCCCATGTTGAGCGCCGCACCGCCGGAGAAGCTGGCGAGCAGATAGCCACACAGCGAGGCGAGCACGGCGCAGAGCAGGTAGGTGACAAGTCGCGTGCCGTCGATCGGGATGCCGGCCATGCGTGCGGCGCGGATGCTCTGGCCGATCGCGGCGATCGAGCGTCCATAGACCGTGCGGTTGAGAACGTACCAGACGATGACGGAGAACACCAAGGCAACGAGCGCGACATTCGGGATGCCCACAGTTGAAGAAGTGGTGAAGTCCGCAAGCCAGCTTGGCGGCTTGATGCGCAAGCCCCGGTTCGTCCAGATCGCCGTCGACTGCACGATGAAACTCATCGACAGCGTTGCGATGATCGGCGGAATGCGCAAGAGCTTGATCAGCGCATAGTTGCCGATCCCGATCGCGATCCCGACACCGATGGCGACCAGCAGCCCGGTCAGGATCATGCTGTTCTCGACATTCATCACCTTGAGCGAGACCGTTGCCGCAAGTGTCATGTTGGCGGGAACCGAGAGGTCGATATTTCCAGGGCCAAGCGTGATCACCAGCATCTGACCGAGGCCGACCAGCACCGAGAAGGCGCCGAAGGTGAGGGCGGCCTGTGCGAGCCCGACGGTGCTCGCCCCGCCCGTGAAGACGATGGTGACGAGGAAGACGCTGGCCGCAGCAATGAAGGACCAGATCCAGGTCCGGGAGAAGAGCGTGGAGAGTGCTTGGGTCATGACTTGCCCTTCCGGCCTTCGGCGCGATTGAGGGCAAGACGCAGCGTCAGCACGAGGATCAGGATCGCGCCTTGGGCGCCGATCTGCCAGTCCGGCGAGATCCGCAGGAAGGACAGGAAGGAGCCGGCCAGCGTCAGTGTGAGCGCACCGATGACGGCACCGATCGGCGAAACGCGCCCGCCGACGAATTCGCCGCCACCGAGAATGACGCCGGCGATCGAGAGCAGCGTGTAGCGCAGCGCGATATTGGCGTCCGCTGAGGTGGTCAGTCCCACGAGCGCCATACCGGCCAGCACGGCAAAGAAGCCGGCGAGACCATAGACGGCGGCGCGTGCGCCGATGATCGACCATCCGGCCCGGGCAACCGAGCGGCTATTGCCGCCCACCCCGCGCAAGACGACGCCGAAGGACGAGCGCATGATGACATAGTGGCTGACAACGGCGATCAGGATGCTGGCGACGATGGCCATGGGCAGCAGTGGCGGCTTGACCGTCATGATTGTCCGGATCCAGCCGGGCGCCTCGCCACCGGGCGCCGGCAGGATGAGGACGGCAAGCCCACCCCAGACAAAGCTCATGCCGAGCGTCACGACGATCGACGGCAGATCTCTAAGGTAGATCATGACGCCGATCAGCGCATAGACACCGATCGCTGCCATCAGGATGAGGACGCCCAGCAGAGGCGAAGACTGCAGGAAGGTCGCCGTCACGCAAGCGACGAAGCTGACGAAGGTGCCCATCGACAGATCAAGGTCGTTGACCGTCATGATCAGCATCTGCGCAATGGTCGCGAGCGCAATCGGCACCGCGAGATTGAACAGCAGGTTAAGCCCGGTATAGCTCATAGCCCTTGGCTGGAGATAGAAGACGGCGGCCAGCAGTCCGACCAGCGAAAGGGCAGGGATCAGCAGGCGCATCCCCTCGGCTGAGAAGAACTTCGTCATGCGGCCTCCTGGAAGGAGGCGGAGAGGATGTTTTCTTCTGTCACCTCGTGGCCTTTGAGTTCGGCAACGATGATGCCGTTGTTGAAGACATAGACGCGGTCGCAGAGGCAGACCTCGTCCATCTCGGTCGAGTACCAGACGAAGGTCCGCCCGGCATCTGCCTCCTGGCGCAGGATCGCATAGACCTCCTGCTTGGTGCCGAAGTCGACGCCGCGCATCGGGTCGTCCATCAAAACAACGGGTGCCCGGCTGGCAAGCGCCCGGGCGAACAGAACCTTCTGCTGGTTGCCACCAGAAAGCGACAGGATCGGATTGTCCATATCGGGGGTGCGGATGCCGATCCGGTCCTTCCATGTCTGCCCAAGCGTCTCCTCCTTTGAGAAGTCGAGGGTCTGCAGCCGCGACAGATCCGGCAGGATGCCGATACTGAGGTTTCTCAAGATGCTCCACAGCGTGAAGGTGCCGTTGACCGCACGGTCGCCGGCGACGAAGGCGACTTCGGGGTTATCAGCGCGCAGCCAGTTGCCGGTTCGGGACTCGAAGAGGCCGACCAGCATCTCGGTCTGGCCGTGGCCGCCGAGACCGGCGAAACCGACAATCTCACCCTTCACGGCCTGGAAGGGGAGGCCGCGCCCGCGCACCGGCGCGGCGGTCAGCACACTTGCCGTGTTCGTCTTCTGCAGGTTCGTACGGGCGTCGCGAGTCTTCACCACGCTGCCCATGGCCTCGATCAGGCCGTGTTCTGAAAACTCCTCAGCCGGCCTCTGGCTGACCACCCTGCCATCCTTCATCACGACGATGCGGTTGGAGACCGAGAGGATCTCGCCAAGAATATGGGAGATGAAAAGGATAGACCCACCATCGCGGACGAAGCGCTCGACATAGGCGAGCAGTTGTTCGGCAAGCCGCGCATCCAACGACGAGGTCGGCTCGTCCAGGATGACGAGACGGACGGGAGCGCCGATCTCGCAGAAGGTGATCGCGATCTCCACCATCTGGCGTTCCGCGATGGTCAACGTGCCGACGGCCTCGTGGCAGTCGATCGAATGGCCTGGGAAGATTTCCTGCAATTTGCTCTCGATCAGGGCAGCACCCCGCTTGCGCCAACCCCAGCCTTTCAAGCTGCGATGCATGACGCGGGTGTTCTCCACGATCGTCAGGTTCGGGCAGAGCGACAGTTCCTGGAAAACGCAGCGAATGCCGGCGTCGCGCGCAGCATTGATGCTGTGGCCTCCGCTGCCGTGACCGTATCGGATTGTGCCCTCATGCGGGGTGAGTCCGCCATTGATGACGTTGACGATGGTGGATTTGCCGGCACCGTTATGGCCGACCAGACCGACGCATTCTCCGGCGCCGATCTCGAGCGTGACGCCGTCGAGCGCCTTCACCGCGCCGAAATTCACTCTTGCATCGGTAACACTGACGACGGGCCGTCCATCGCCCTTATCGAGCATGGCATTCATACTGCACAACTCTCTCACTCACGCGCCAAAGGTTCCCCACACCGCCCGGCCCGAAGGCCGGACGGTTCGGGGAGGTTCCGGTCGGTTACATCGCAGAATCGATGACCTTCTGGGCGTCTTCGAGCGAATACTCGACATTCGCGACGCCGCCGGCCTGGGTATTGGCCAGGTTTGCTTCGAGATTGTCCTGGTCGATGCGCAGGAAGGGAACGACGAGGTCCTTCTTCACGTCCTTGCCGTCGAGGATCTGCTGGGCGACCCAGAAGGCAAGCGTGGATACGCCGGGCGCAATCGAGACCGACATGGTCTCATATTTGTTGGCGTCCTTCTGCTCCTTCCACCACTTCAGTTCGTCTTCGCGATTGCCCATGACGATGACGGGCATCGGACGGTTGGCGGCAGCAATCGCCTGGGCGGCACCATAACCATCGCCACCCTGGGTCACGACACCGACGAGTTCCGGCAGGCTCGGCAGGATGCCGGCGACGGCCTTCTGCGCGACGTCCTGCGCCCAGTCGCCATGCACGGAGCCGACGATCTTGAACTGCGGGAATTGCTCTACGCCAGCATGGATGCCCGCCGAGATTTCGTCATCGACGAAGACGCCGGCAAGGCCGCGGATCTCGAGCAGGTTGCCGCCCTGCGGCAGCTTGCCGGAGAGATATTCGACCTGGCTGCGGCCCATTTCCTTGAAGTCGACCGCGATGCGCCAGGCGCAGGGTTCGGTGACGATGCCGTCGAACGACACGACGGTGATGCCGGCGTCACAGGCTTCCTTGACGGCGCCGTTGAGTGCCGTCGGCGAGGCTGCGTTGATGACGATGGCGTCATAGCCCTGCAGGATCATGTTCTGGATCTGGGCTGCCTGTTCGGTCGCCTGGTTTTCGGCGGTCGTGAAGGCGTCGGCGGCTGCGACCTGTCCGGCCTTCACGGCCTCGCCGGTCACCTTTTCCCAGCTGGTCAGCATGGCCTGGCGCCAGGAATTGCCGGCATAGTTGTTCGAAAGGGCAATCTTCTTGGCCGATGTATCGGCCATTGCGGGCATGGATGTGGCGATAAGGCACAGTGCCGCGCTCGCCAGAAGGGTTCTGCTGGTCTTCATGATCTCACTCCCTGTTGTCCGGCGCTCTTGGCACCGGTTTCCTCCAAACAGCCGGGCGTGTCCCGGTCTGAATTCCCCGCCGAGTTCCTCTTCTCGGCAGGATCAGGATGGAGGCAATGGCGACGCCTGTACAGGTTCGGGACGGCAGGACGTTTGCGGGAATTGCGCAAAGTCCTGCGGGATCCCGCAGGACGACCACCCTGTCGAGATGTGTTATGAAGGAGATGCGGCCGTGGGAGTGGTCGCGGGGAGGACATCATGCTCAAGATCGCGCCGTCAGCGCTGCTCGATCACTATCTCGGCATATCCAGGCTCCTGGCCGGGCAGCTCGATTTCCGCTCGGCCATCAAGGCCGTGGGCGTCGAAGTATCGCATATCGTGCCGCATGACCACCTCGATGTCTGCATCACCATGGTCAACGGCCTCTACCACACGGCTTACGAGACCGGCCTGGATACCTTCTGGGGTCAGACCACGCCCGCACCGGTCGCGAGCAGCCCGATCCGCACCCTGCTCTGGGGCGAAATCGACTTCCTTTTGACGGATGATGCGCAGCAGGAGACGCGCTACCACGTCGACACGCCCTTCACGCGCCCGATCTTCGAGCACAATTTGCGCAGCCGTCTCCATGTACCGCTCAAGGTGCGCGGTGAGGTTATCGGCGCGCTCAGTTGCTCGTCGCATGCGGTCGGTTTTTACACCGAGCAGGACGTGGCCAATGCCCAGTCCATCGCCGACCTACTCGCGCCCTACTTCTTTGCCTTGAGAGCCGCCGAACAGGCCAAACAATCGGCGATCGTCGAGGCCGAGGCACGCGCCCGCGAGGAGGGGCTGCGAGCCGGGGCTTTGAGCCTGACGGAAGCACTGGAACGCGAGCGGCAGCGCATCGGTATGGATCTGCATGACCAGACGCTTGCCGACCTCACCCGTCTTTCACGACGCATCGACCGGCTGATGCAGGAAGGCGAGGTCAAGGGCGAGGCGCTGGAGCCCGTCGGGCGCGGTCTGCAGCATTGCATGCAGGATCTTCGCGAAATCATCGAGGAGGCCAAGCCCTCCGTCCTGCAGCTCTTCGGCTTTGCCCATGCCATCGAGAACCATCTCGACCGCGCCGTGCGCGACCACGGCTCGCAGCTTGCCTGGAGCCTCAGCGACGACACGGACGGTCTGATCGACACCATCGACCAGTCTGTCCGCATCGCCCTGTTCCGGATTGCGCAGGAAGCCATCAACAACGCCGTGCGCCATGCGCAGGCAAATGTGCTGGAGCTGAAGTTGAAGAGTACGGCACATGCCCTGACGATCGAGGTGGCCGATGACGGGCAAGGGCTTTCCCGCTCGGATCGCAGCGCCGGCGGCGGCATCGACAATATGGTGACGCGGGCGCGGCTCATTTCCGCCAAGCTGACACTGGGGACGACGCGCGAGGGACGAGGGACGGTAATGCGCGTGCAGATGCCGCTCACCCTCGCCAAGGCAGGATTGCTGGAGGACATCAAGTGAAGGTTCTCATCGTCGAAGACGATCCGCTGCATCGGTCGTATTTGCTGGAGGCCGTCTGCGCCGCTCTTCCCGAATGCGACAAGGTCATCGAAGCCGGAAATGGGGCCGAAGGCGAGCGCCTTGCCCGCGACCACAAGTCCGCCCATGTCGTGATGGACCTGCAGATGAACGCCCGCAACGGCATTGAGGCGGCGCGCACCATCTGGAAGGAGCGCCCTGATACCCGCATCCTCTTCTGGTCGAACTATTCCGACGAGGCCTATGTGCGTGGCGTCTCCCGCATCGTGCCGGATGGGGCGGCTTACGGCTACGTGCTCAAATCAGCCTCCGACGAGCGCCTGAAACTCGCGCTCCGCAGCATCTTCGTCGAGGCGCAATGCGTCATCGACCGCGAGGTCCGCGGCATGCAGCAGAAGAGCCTCGGTCAGGTGCGAGGCTTCAGCGACAGCGAATACGAAATCCTGGTGGATATCGCGCTCGGCCTCACGGATCGCACGATCGCTCGGCGCCGGGGCCTGTCGATTCGCAGCGTGCAGAACCGTCTGCAGCAGCTCTACGAGAAGCTGGGGGTCTACCAGATGTCGGTCGAGGACAGCGACGAGGGGCGCTTCAACCTTCGAGCACGAGCGGTGACGGTCGCGCTTCTGCGCAAGCTGTTGAACTACAGCGCCCTCGAGCGCGCCGAGGCCGAACTCGCGGAGTGGCTGCGGTCTCATTGACCGATCCCGACCGTCCAGAAGTCTGTTGACGATCGCCCACGAAGTTGGGACACCGGGCCCATGGACGAACCGTCGAAAGCCACTGAAGATCAGCCAACGCCACGCATGTTGGCCTGGGCGAAGAACTCGGCTGCCTATCGGCTTGCCAAGCGCATGATGACCGAACGGGAACTCGCCGACGCCATCAGGCGCAAGGCGCGCAGCAAGTTCGAAGATATCAGTGAGGGGCAGCTAAACGCGCTCGCCGAGACGGCCCTTGCCTTCGGGCGCAGCATGAAGGCGCTAGACGACCAGAATTACGCCGAGATCCGTGCGAATTCGGCGGCGCGCAGCGGTCGCTCCAAGCGTGCGATTGCCCGCAAGCTTGCTGAGAAGGGGGTCGACCGCAGTATCGTCGAAGCCGTCCTCGTGGACGCCGACGATTTTCGCTCGGCCGTGGTCTACGCGCGCAAGAAGGCCTTCGGGCCCTTCCGCCGGCCGGATGTTGAAGCCGACGACGCCCGCTGGAGCAAAGAGATCGCCTCCTTCGCCCGCCAGGGCTTCGGCTTCGATCTGGCCAAGCGTGTGCTCGACATGGAACGTGAAGAAGCCGAGGACATTCTTCTCGGGCCGGCATGAACGGATCGGACCAACGGGCAGACTATCTGCTTAAAGACCCATTGCGCACGCTACCGACGCCAGGGCCTATTTCCGCAGGCATGGCCCAGGAACAGGTGACTCGATTGCGGCCGTTGGCCTTGGATTGATAGAGAGCCTCGTCCGCGCGTCGCAGCGGATCTGCCAGACCAATGTCGCTCTGATCGAGCATGGTGACACCGAAACTCGCCGTGACCGTGCCATCGCCCTCTGGCCTCCGCGAACTTTCGATGGCCTGGCGCAGCCGCTCGGCGACGGCAAGCGCGCTCTTGGCAGTAGCCCCCGGCAAGAGAACGGCGAATTCCTCGCCTCCCATCCGTGAGATCACATCCCCATCGCGCAGGACGCCACGGCACACCTCCACAACGTCGATCAGCACGCGATCGCCTGCCATATGACCAAATCGGTCGTTGATCTGCTTGAAGTGATCGATGTCGAAGCTGATCAGGCCGATCGACGGTGGCGTCATTCGGGCGGCCAGTCGCTCCCAAGTTCCATAGAATGCGGAGCGAGACGTAGCGCCAGTGAGCCAGTCATGATCGGTCTGCCGCCTTAGTTCCATCTCCTTCATTACGAGACCGGCAAGCGACTGAAGGATTGCCTTCTGTCGCTCATCGAAGCGACGGGGTGCTCGGTCGATGACGCACAGAGATCCCAGTCGCGCCTTCTCGGGCGTAATCAAGGGCGCGCCAGCGTAAAAGCGAATGTGCGGGCTACCGGTAACGAGGGGATTTAGTGCCGTTCGAATATCATGTTCTGCGTCAGAGATCACAAGCACGTCATCGCTCCGGATCGTCTCGTTGCAAAAAGCCTGCTCGCGTGGGGTTTCGCGGATATCGATGCCGATATTCGTCTTGAACCACTGGCGCCGGTCGTCGACCAGCGAAATTAGCACGATCGGGGTGTCGAATATCAGGCGTGCAAGAGCCGAGATACGCTCGAAGGGTTCTTCAAGTGGTGTATCCAGAATGCCGTATTGATCGAGTATCCGTAGGCGTTCAACTTCATTCATTCGGGCATGCTCCTCCGCCATAGGGAGACATTAAGCCCCAAATATTTCTGTCTGCTTAAATTGCCGCAGCCGCCCCGACCGGTTGATCACCCCTTGGCCCGCTGCAGCATGCCGAACAGGTCACGCGGATCGTCCGGATCGGCGATCAGGTCGACGGACTGGAAGAAGGCGGTCCCAAGCACGCGCTCGCGCACGTAGCGCAACGCCGAAAAGTCCTCGATCGCGAAGCCGACGCTGTCGAACAGTGTAATCTGCTTCTCGCTCTTGCGGCCCTCGATCTGACCGGTGACCACCTGCCAGAGCTCGGTGACGGGATAGTCCGGATCCATCTGCTGGATCTCTCCCTCGATTCGCGTCTGCGGCGGATACTCGACGAAGGTGTCGGCACGGGAGAGGATATCGCAATGCAGCTCGGTCTTGCCGGGGCAGTCGCCACCGATCGCGTTGATGTGCACGCCGGCGCCGACCATGTTGTCCGTCAGGATGGTCGCATACTGCTTGTCGGCGGTGCAGGTGGTGATGATTTGCGCGCCTTCGATCGCCGCCTGTGACGTTGTGCAGGCCGTGACATGAAGGCCGGAGCCCTCCAGGTTGCGCCGTGTTTTCTCCGTTGCCTTCGGATCGATGTCGAAGAGCCTGACATGGGTGATGCCGAGCACGGCCTTCATCGCCAGCGCCTGGAACTCCGCTTGCGCCCCATTGCCGATCATCGCCATGGTGGTCGCACCCTTCGGTGCCAGATGGCGTGCGGCCATGGCGGACGTTGCCGCTGTCCTCAGCGCCGTAAGCAGGGTCATTTCGGTGAGCAGAACCGGATAGCCAGTCGAGACATCGGCGAGCAGACCGAAGGCCGTCACAGTCTGCAGGCCTTCGGCCATGTTCTTCGGATGGCCGTTGACGTATTTGAACGAATAGATCTCCCCATCCGATGTCGGCATCAGCTCGATGACGCCCTCGCGGGAATGCGACGCGACGCGCGGCGTCTTGTCGAACAGTTCCCAGCGTTTGAAATCGGCTTCGATAACGTCGGTAAGCTCGGTGAGCGCGCGCTCGATTCCGATGTGATGCACGAGCCGCATCATGTTTTCGACGCTGACGAAGGGGACGAGGGCTTTTTCCGAAGGGGCTGGCGCTGTCATGATCCACCGGTTGAAAACAAAGGTTGGATCACTGTAGCGGTGGTCGCGCTCCGCCGAAATGGCGAGAATCTGTCATTTTGTGTGGTTCACTTGCCAGAATGACAGTATCGAATGTGCACTATGTCGCTCGGGCAGGAAAAAAGGCAGGGGCCGAGGCCCCTGCTGAGAACCCTCGGAATGCGAGGGCGGGAGGATCACTTGAACTGCGCTGGTAGCCAGAGCGATATCTCGGGAATGAAGGTGACCAACAAAAGCACCGTCACGCAGGCGCCAAAGAATGGCCAGATCGTCTGCATCGCCTCCCGGATGGTGATCTTGCCCACGGCACAGCCGACGAAGAGCACGGTCCCAACCGGTGGCGTGATCAGGCCTATCCCGGCGTTCAGGATCATGATGACGCCGAAATGCACGGGATCGATGCCGAAGGCTTGGACGATCGGCAGGAAGACCGGCGTCGTGATGATGATCAAAGGCGCCATGTCCATGAAGGTGCCAAGCATCAGGAGAACCACGGTGATCAGCAGCAGGACGACCATCGGATTGTCCGAGATAGACTTGACCAGCTGGATGAGCGTGACCTGCACTTGGAGAAAGGACATGAGCCATGCAAAGGCAGCGGCCATGCCGATGACGAGCAACACCAATGATGTGGTTTTCACAGCCCCCAGGATCGCCTCCACGAAGCCGCTCCAGTTCAGCTCACGATAGACGAGAACGGCGACGAGAAAGGCGTAGATAACCGCGATGCAGGAGCTTTCGGTCGCCGTGAAGACGCCGGAGCGCACGCCGCCGAAGATGATTGCGATCAGCAACAGACCTGGCAGGGCGGCGAAGAAGAACACCAGCAGTTTCCCGAAGCCGGGAAAGGGTTCGGCCGGATACCCACGTCTGCGGGCCACGACATAGGCGGTGACCATCAGGGCCACGGTCAGCAGCATCCCGGGAATGATGCCTGCGGTGAAGAGATCCGCAACCGAGACCGTTCCGCCCGCTGAGATCGAGTAAAGGATCATGTTGTGCGACGGCGGAATCATCAGGGCGATCAGGGCAGAGCTGATCGTCACGTTCACGGCGTAGCCGCGATCGTAGCCGCGCGCCGCCATCTGCGGCACCATAAGGCCGCCGATGGCAGATGCGTCGGCAACCGCCGAACCCGAAATGCCGCCGAACAGCGTCGATGAGACGATATTCACCTGCCCCAGACCGCCGCGCATGTGTCCCACGAAGCCGGAGGCAAAGCGAATGAGACGGAAGGCGATGCCGCCACGAACCATCAGGTCGCCGGCAAAGATGAAGAAGGGGATCGCCATCATGGCGAAGACATTCATCCCCGAATTCAGCTGCTGGAAAATTACAATCGGCGGGATGCCGATATAGATGACGGTCGCCAGCGACGCGATCCCAAGGCAGAAAGCGATGGGCATGCCGAGGACCATCAGGAAGGCGAAGGTACCGAAGAGGATCGTATAGGCCATCACACCACCTCGGCCTGAGCGATTTCGTCGGCGACTGCTTCGACCTGTCCGATGAACGTGTCGATGAAGCGTTCAAGCGCGAAGATGGAGATCATCGCGCCACCGACGATGAGCGGGATGAAATCTATGCCACCCGGCCATCCGAGCACCGGGATACGAGCCGTCCAGGTGCCTATGGCCAACTGCGTCCCGTAGTAGGACATGGCGCCGCCGAACAGGCAGATCAGGCCGAGGCTGACGAGATCCATCAGGCGCTGGACGCGAGGCGCCATGTTGTGGCGAACGATGTCGAGCCCGAGATGCACGCTTTCGCGCACGCCGACGGCAGCACCCAGCAGGATGAACCAGGACATCAGCTGGAGCGACAGGGGCTCGGACCAGCTCGGTGTGTCGTTGAGCACGTAACGGCCGAAAACCTGCCAGCCGATGATGATGGTCATCAGGACCACGCCGAGGCCGGCCAGATAAAGGCAGGCGCGGCTCAGCCAGCTGAGGCCGGGCCTGACAGCCCGCATGAAACGCAACATGGATCCCTCCGAAATCCAGGATAAGAAAAAACCGGCCGCATCTCGGATGCGGCCGGTCTGTTGTCTCACTTGACGGCGCGAACGCGCTCGACGAGATCCTTCATCTTGGGATCGGTGATGAACTTGTCATAGACCGGCTGCATGGCAGCGGCGAACTCCGCCTTGTCGACGGTGATGATGTTCGCACCAGATGCCCGGATCTTCTCCTCCGACGCCTTTTCGCGGGCCTGCCACAGCTCACGCATCTTGCCGACGGATTCCTTTGCCGCTTCCCGGATGATCGTCTGGTCTTCCGGTGTCAGCTTGTCCCAGGTCACCTTCGAGATCGCGAGGATTTCCGGCGTCAGCGAATGGTCGGTCAGTGTGTAGTTCTTGGCCACTTCGAAGTGACGCGAGGACTCATACGAGGGCCAGTTGTTTTCGGCAGCGTCGACCACGCCAGTTTCGAGCGACGAATAGACTTCACCGAAGGGCATCGGCGTCGGGTTCGCGCCAAAGGCTTCCATCATCGCGATCCAGAGGTCCGACTGCTGGACGCGGACCTTCATGCCCTTGAGATCGGCAAGGCTGTTGATCGGGGTTTTGGTCGAATAGAAGGAGCGCGCGCCGGAATCGTAGAAGGCGAGACCAATCAGGCCGTGCGGTTCGAAGGCGGCCAGCACTTCGTCGCCGATGTCTCCATCGACCACCTTGTGCATGTGCTCGGTGTCGCGGAACAGGAAGGGCAGGCCGAAGACGACGGTTTCCGGTACGAGGTTGTTGAACGGCGCGCTGTTGACGCGGTTCATGTCGATGACGCCGAAGCGCGTCTGCTCGATCGTGTCCTTTTCCGAGCCCAGTGCGGCGTTGTTCATCACCTGAATGGCGATGCGGCCGTTGGTGCGTTCCTTGACCAATTCGCCCATGAACTTGACGGCATCGACCGTTGGATAACCATCGGGATGGATGTCGGCGGAACGCAGCGTGATTTCCTGGGCGAAGGCAGCACCCGCACCAAGGGTGAGCCCCATTGCGAGGCTAAGCATTGCGGCAGTTTTCATTGGTCTTCCTCCTCTTTGATTGAGCCGTCGAAACCTCCCGTTTCGACGGATTAGCAGTTCGACTATCTGCCTTCAGAAGGCGGGATGCCGAAAAGGTCTTGGCTGTTGTCCACGAGCGCGAGACGGCGGGCTTCCTCATCGGGCAACCAGCCAAGCACGGTGTCGGCAAGGGCCGCATCGTCTGGATAGTCCGCCTGTGTTCGCGCCAGATTGTGCGGCCAGTTCGAGCCCCAGACGATGCGTTCGGGCGCATGCGCCGCAATTGATCGGGCAACGGCGGCCACGTCGGCGAAATCGGGCCCGCCCGTCTTGGAGGACTCGTAGGCGCCGGCAAACTTGAACCAGCAGCGGCCGCCGTCGATCAGCCGCTTTGTTGCCTGAACCTGAGGGCTTTCGGGTGTCACGCCGCAAAAGAACTTGCCGTGATGGTCGAGCACCCAGCGGGATTTCAGTTTCGAGAGCCGCTCCTCGTAGTCGAGGATGTCGCTACCATCGAACTGGATGGCGATCATCCAGTCGCGGCTGGCGGCAATCGCGTCCACTTCCTCAAGCTTGGTCAGATTGGCCGCGCCGCCCGGCAGGTTCATGATGCGTGCACCACGGACGCGGGCCGCTGACAAGCGGTCGAGCTCGGCTGCGCTTGTGCTGGCATCGACGGCCGCGATGCCCCAGGCGATGTCCCCGAACTGCTCAAGGCATGCGACGAGATTGGAATTGTCCAGCTGATGCGCCATGCCCTGCGTGACGATGACGCGATCGATGCCGATCCAGTCCATGAACTGGCGATATTGCGCAGGTGTCGGCAGGTCGCCGGCTGGAAGGCCAGGCCCGCCGGGAAGAGCCGGATAGCCGGGCAGATAGGCATGCATCTGGGTGTCGATAGCACCCTTCGGCAGGACGATCTTTGGCTTGGCGCCGGACAGGGTGCGGATCAGGCTCATGCCTCGTCCTTCATCTTGAATTCCTGGAGGGCATCGCGGTTGATTTCGATGCCAAGCCCGGGAGCGTTGGGGATGGCGACGACGCCATTCTCGTGTTCGATCGGCGTCTGGATCACGGCCTGGCGGAAGGGGTTGTCGGTACGATCGAATTCGAGGATCGGCTCGATCGGGTTGACGCGCACCGGATCCGGCACCATCGCCGCGATGAACTGCAGGGCTGCCGCAATATGCACGGCCGTGCCCCAGACATGCGGCACGACCCGCACACCGTGCAATGCCGCGAGATCGGCGACGCGTTTCGCCTCGGTGAAGCCGCCGACACCGGCAAGATCCGGCTGGACGATGTCGATTGCGCGGGTCTCGATCGGTTCCTTCATGCCCCAGCGGCTTTGCCAGGTTTCGCCGCCGGCGACCGGGATCGGCTGCCTGGCCCGAACTTCGCGATAGGCGGCGAGGTGTTCGGGGACGACGGGTTCCTCGAACCAGTCGAGACCATACTCTGCAGCCCGGCGGCCGAATTCGACGGCCTCCAGAACACCATAGCCATGATTGCCATCGGCCATCAGGCGCATCTCGGAGCCGGCTGCTTCGCGTGCAGCCCGGATGACCCGCAGATCCTCCTCGATCCCGAAACCGACCTTGATCTTGGATGCGTGAAAGCCCTGGGAGCGATAGAGCGCGATGTCACTCGCATTGTCCTCGACCCGATCAACGCCGTCGCGCTTGAAGCTGCCGGTGGCGTAGGCCTTCACACTCTCGCGGAAGCGTCCACCGAGCAGCGTCGACACGGATGTACCGAAATGCTTGCCCTTGATATCCCAGAGCGCGATGTCGATGCCTGAAAGCGCCGTGAGTGTCAGGCCGCGCTGGCCCTGATCGCGAAGGGCGTTGTAGAGAACCGCCCAGATCTTCTCGGTCTCCAGCGGGTTCATGCCGATCAGCCAGTTGCGATAGGCCGCGACCACCGCCGCATTCGGCCGAGCCGGCCCGAGGCATTCGCCCCAGCCCGTCAGCCCGTTGTCGCAGACGATCTCCACCAGCACATGCGCCCGCCGGTCAAAGCGCATGGAAGCGCTCTGGAACGGGACGGCGAGCCTGTGCTCGAGAAGATGGGTGCGAACCTCTGCGATCTTCATGTCTGCGCGTCCTTTGCTCAGCGCTTCCACGGCGCAATAAGCTTGGCCATCATCTCTTCTTCTTCCGCCGTCAGATCATCGAGGGGAGGGCGCACCTTGCCGGCGGCAAAGCCCTGCAGACGCACACCGGCCTTCACGGCAGAGACGGCATAACCCTTGCGCCGGCTGCGGATGGCCATGAACGGATAGAAGAAGTCCTTGAGGATCGTCTCGCACCGCTCGCGTTCACCGGCGCGCAGCGCCTTGTAGAAGTCGACGGCCAGCCCCGGCACGAAGTTGAAGACGGCGGATGAATAGGTCGTGAAACCAGCGCCGAGATAGGCCTCGGCGAAGAGTTCAGCCGTCGGCATGCCGCCGAGATAGGTGAGGCGATCGCCCATGGTCGCCGTGATCTGGCGCACGAGCCCGATATCGCCGGTGCCATCCTTGAAGCCGATCAGGTTCGGGCACTCGTCGCACAGGCGCTGCAGCGTCTCGACACCGAGAACCGAATTGTCACGGTTGTAGACCATGACGCCGATGCCGACGGATTGGCAGATGCGCTTGACGTGCTGGTACATGCCCTCTTGCGGCGCGTCGATCAGGTAATGCGGCAACAGCAGGATGCCATCAGCACCGACCTTTTCGACAGATCGCGCGATCTCGATGGCAATGTCGGTGCCATATCCACAGCCCGAGACGATCGCCGTCTTCCCGGCGGCTTCCTTGGCTGCGGCAACCACGCGCGGAACTTCCGATGGCGTCAGCGAAAAGAACTCTCCCGTGCCGCCAGCTGCAAACAGCACAGGCGCGTCGAAGCCTGACAGCCACGCCACATGCTCTGCATAGCTGTCGGACTTGAAATTCCCTGCGTCATCGAAATGCGTGACAGGAAAGGAGAGCAGGCCGGCGCCGAGCGCGGCCTTGATATCTTGCGGCGTCATGTTCGAATGTCCTCTCTTGGCCTCCTCCGGCCAAGTTGTCATACGTATTAACGACGCCTATGTCAAATGTTATCGTACAGGTTGGCGCTGCTCGCGCAAAAGGGCGCGGTAGCGCGCCTGACTGCCGCGCAAATGTCGGCGCATGGCGTCGCGAGCGGCCTCCTCGTCGCCCTGGGAAATCGCCTCGACGATATCTGCATGTTCTGCATCGATGAGGCGCAGATAAGCGGACTGGTCTTCCTCGCTGTCTTCGTCGCGCAATGCGGCCCGCGGGATGACGTTCTTGCCGATCATCGCGAGAAATTCACGGAAACGGGGGTTGTTGGTGGCTTCGGCGATGGCGAGATGAAGGGCGAAGTCGGCCTCCGTGGTCGATTGGCCCGCCTCAAGACAGGCGCGGATAGCGTAGTGCCGTTCAAGTATGACTTCTTCCTGGGCGGGGGAGCGTCGCAATGCGGCGAGGCCTGCAGCCTCTACTTCAACAGCCGTTCTGAGCTCCAGGAGTTCAATCATCGACGAAACGCGCGCCGGATCCACATTGCCGATCAGCAGCGGCGCGGGCGTCGGCTCCTGAGGGGTGAGGACGAAGACGCCAGCGCCCTGTCGGGCTTCAACCAGGCGGTCGGCGCGGAGCGAAGCGATCGCCTCGCGGACGACGGTTCGGGAAACGCCATGGGCTTCGGACAGTTGCGCCTCGCTCGGCAGCTTGCTGCCGGGCGGGAACTGACCGGCGCCGATCGCCTTGCGCAACGTGTCGCCGAGTTTCTCCACAAGCGTTCCTGAGCCCGCTTCGCTTCGTGCCTGCAATGCCATACGTGTTTCCCCGCCCCTGTGTACCTGCGCACATCATCATAGATGCGTCGGACTTTGTCAGCCTGTCGCCCATAAGGTTTACGATATTGACCGGGTCAGGGCAACCTGTATGATAAGTTCAGGTGTGACATCATGGAGGACTGCGCGTGAAGAGGCTTTTACTGACGGGGGCTGCCGGCGGGTTGGGCAGCGCGATGCGCGGGCGTTTGAAGGGGCTTGCGGAGATCGTCAGGGTCTCGGATATCGTTGATCTCGGTCAGGTCGCGGCGCATGAGGAGGCAATGGTTTGCGATCTTGGCGATCGGGCGGCCGTCGACAGGCTCGTTGAAGGCTGTGACGCCATCATCCATCTTGGTGGCATCTCGGTTGAAGACAAGTTCTCCAAGATCATGAATGCCAATCTGCTCGGTCTGTATAACCTCTATGAGGCCGCGCGCGCGAACGACATGCCGCGCATCCTGTTTGCCAGCTCCAACCATACGATCGGCTTCTACCGCCAGGACGAGTATCTCGACCACGAGATGCCCATGCGCCCGGATGGGCTTTACGGCGTGTCCAAATGCTTCGGCGAGGCGCTCGCCCGCATGTATTTCGAAAAGTTCGGCCAGGAGACGGCCCTGGTGCGCATCGGTAGCTGCATGGAAAAGCCGAAGAACCATCGCATGCTCTCCACCTGGATGAGTTACGACGATTTCCTGTCGATGATCGAATGCATCTTCCGCGTCCCGCGCCTGGGCTGCCCGGTGATCTGGGGATGCTCGAACAACGACACGCGCTGGTGGGACAATTCCCATGTCTCTTATCTCGGCTGGCAGCCGAAAGACAATGCTGAGCGCTTCCGCGCCGAAATCGAAGCAGATGTCGCAAGGCCGAAGCCGGCTG
The DNA here is from genome assembly GCF_001295785.1 of Rhizobium sp. AAP116. Lineage (NCBI taxonomy): Bacteria > Pseudomonadati > Pseudomonadota > Alphaproteobacteria > Hyphomicrobiales > Rhizobiaceae > Rhizobium > Rhizobium sp. AAP116. The sequence continues at coordinate 5,366 of NZ_LJIB01000008.1, read as the reverse complement.
ATACGATCGCGGTCTATCAGGGCGGCCCCTTCATCGACGACCCGATCTTCGCGGAAGACTGACCCCGTCGTCCCGTTTTCTTGAGTGGCCGGATACCTGACGGGTGTCCGGCCTTTGCTTGTTTTCAGTGGCCCTCTGGATACTGCTTCAAGTGGACTTGGTGCTCGCCAGCGCAATCGATGGATGCCGTTCCGGTCGCCGGGGCTCATTCGTTAAAATTTGAGTAAACTGCAGAAATAAAAGGATTTTTCGGCCCGAAATTAACTTCTTTTTCAATAATGGTCGCTGCAAGCATAACCCGTTATGTATTCAGGGTTAAGAAACCGTTGCACTTGCCCCGGCATCGGGATTTAACTGCCCTCAACTTGTTAAGGGGTGAGTTACCATGTCCATCGAAGATCCGCGTCTGTCCAGCATCGACAATACTTCCGCAGCAGACGATTTCGACTCTGCGGTCGAACAGCATCTGGGTTTCGCAAGCGAGACCGTGGAAGGGATCGAGGTCGCCCAGGCGGAAACGCCCGACGCCGGTCGCACCGACCGCCTGCCGGCCCAGCAGCCGGTTGACGTCGCCGCAGCCGTGATCCCGAGCGAAGTAACGCCCGACAACGAGAATGTCGTGACGCTGCCGGCTGGCATCGAACTCGACAACCTCGAATTCCAGGTCGACGGTGAAAACCTGGTCCTCGTCCTCGCGGACGGCACCGAGATCACCGTGATTGGTGGCGCTGCAAACATCCCGACCTTTGTGGTCGGCGATGTCGAGCTGCCGCAGGTCGCGCTCTTTGCCGCCCTTGAAGAGAGCAACATCAACGTTGCGGCCGGGCCGGATGGGACCTTCTCGGCCCAGTCGACGCCCGCTGCGAGCCGCAACTTCAATGACGATCCGATTGACGCCGGCCCGGAAGATCTGGCTCTGGCAGATCTGCTGGGCGATACCAGCTTCGGCGACGAACTTCGCACGGCTGCCGTGTTCGGTGGTAATGGCCGGCCCTCCATCCCGACCCCACTGACGACCTCGTTCATCTATGACGAGGCTGTCATTGCCGGCGGCGATGGCGTGAAGATCATCAGCGGCCGTCTGCCCTTCAATCCGGGCCCGGATTCCGGCACGATCACGGCCATCGGTTTCGTTGGCGCGTCCGATGTCAATGAAGGCGATGGCCTCAAGGTTCTCGGCGGCTTCACTTCGGGCGGTCTCCCGATCACGGTCACGAGCTTCCCGGCGCCGACAGACGGCGCCGACCTCGATTTCCTGGCGCTCGAAGGTCGCGATTCCGCCGGCAACCTCGTCTTCACCATCACGATCACCAACCGTGTCGAGGGTGACTTCACCTTCGAACTTTTTGGCAAGCTCGAGCATCCTGACGCGGGCAGCAACGGCTCGCAGGATGATCTTGACGATCTCCTGCGCCTCGGCTTTACCTACACCGTCACCGACCGGGACGGCGACAGCGTCACCGGCACCTTCAATATAGACGTGCAAGACGATGCGCCGACGATTGGCGCCCCGGTCGGCGGTTCTGTCAACGAAGACGATCTCACAAGCAAGGTTGTCGAGCCAAAGCTCGTAAAGCGTGTTTCGGACTCGGAGTCCGACTCGGATATGCCGCTTTCGAGCACTTCGAAGGCTGAAGGTTCGCTCGGCATTCGCTGGGGTGCGGACAATGATCTCAAGAGCGAAACTCTGGGTGAAGGCGGTGAGCCGAACGGTGATGACCCGGTTGGCCGTACAGTCAGCTTTACGGGCCTCGACACCTCTTCGACATCGGAAGAGATCCAGGCGGCGATTCCTGGTCTCGCGGGCCTGAGCTCCGACGGTTCCCGGCTGGCCTATCGCATCGAATACACCACTGGCGCAGACGGCAAGTGGAATGGCGGCTATCAGCTGGTCGCATACAAGCCTTTCTTCGACGGCCCGCTCAAGGCCCTATACATCGAAGGTGAAGGGGACAAGTTCGTCGAATTCCCATATCCGGGCGAAGGTGAAACGATTTTCATCATCACGCTGAACCCGACGACAGCCAATGGCTCCTACACCTTTGAGCTGGTTGGCAATCTCGATCACTACGAGCCCGTAGTCCGCGTTGATGAACCGACTGACGGCGACACGGTCATCGAGCTGCCTCCGGTTGATGGTCCTGAACTGCAGGTCGCGATCTTCGATGGCGATGAGGGGCCGAAACTGAACCCGGTCGACTTCCTCGACTTTGAGATCCCCTTCACGGCAACCGATTCCGATGGCGACAGCGCCGATGGCAAGTTTACGGTTCGCGTCGAGGACGATGAGCCGGTGATCATCGGTCGGCCGATCGCTCATACGGTGGATGAAGACGATATCTCGACCATTGGTCGGGATATTCCGGGCGAGTCGCTTGGCACGAGCCCGAACGACGGCAACCGTGATGGATCCTTCACGGGCGATCGTGGATCGAACAATCCTGGCCCGGCCACAGTGTCCGGCTCCTTAGCCGGCATGGTTGATTTCGGCGCCGACAACCGGTTCACGATCTATTCGATTATTGATGAGGACGCGGCCCGTGCAGTGCTGACACGGCTCGGCCTGACCTCGAAGGGTGGCGAACTGTCCTTCGATCTCATCGGTGATACGCTGTACGCCTTCGTCAACGCTGGTGAGCCGGGTGTCGTCTACAATGCGGGGCCGGATCGCCTGGTCTTCACGCTTACCGTGGAAGCCAACGGCGAATATGCATTCAAGCTCTTCGACCAGCTCGACCACGACCTCGGCAAGGGGCAGAACACCGATCTCCAGGATGATGTCGAAGGCGACGTCCGGGACATCGACTTCGGTCAGATCATCAAGGCATCCGACTTCGACGGCGATAGCGTGCCGCTGACGGGCTACTTCTCCGTTACGATCCGCGACGACGTTCCGGAACTCGTCCGTGGCGCGTCCGAACACCGCACGGTGGATGAAGACGACATTTCCACATTGGGTAACCGTTTCCCCGGTGAATCGCTTGGAACGAGCCCGAACGATGGTAATGCTGACGGCTCCTTTACCGGCAGCCAGGGCAACAACCAGCCCGGCCCGGCGTTCCTCTCGGGTTCGCTGGCAAGTCTCGTTAAGTCTGGCGCCGACGAATCGCTGACCTTCTCCTTCATCAACGGTGATGTCGCGCGCGGCATGCTGGAGAGCCTCGGCCTTTCTTCCAAGGGCGCCGAACTCAGCTATGAAATTCGCAACGGCGTTCTCTACGCCTTCGATAACGCGGGCCCGGAACTTGGCAAAAGCTACGACCCGCAGTTTGGCGATCGCCTCGTTTTCGAACTGAAGCTGAATGGCAACGGATCCTACGAATTCCGTCTCTACGATCAGCTCGACCACGACGCCCCAGGCGATGATTTCCGGGAGCGCCCGACCAATTCGGATGAGAACTTCGACCTGCAGGATGGCCTGTGGTTTAAGGATGTCACCGCGATCAACTTCGGTGCCCTCATCAAGGCCACGGACTATGATGGTGACAGCGTCTCGCTGAACAATGCCTTCTCGATCAAGATCCGCGACGACGTTCCGGAACTGAGCGGCCGTGAAGAAAACCGCCTCGTCGATGAAGACGACATCAGGACGAGCCGCTCGGTCGGCACGAGCCCGAACGACGGCAACGGCGACGGTTCATACACAGGCAGCCCGAACAACAACCAGCCGGGTCCGGCCTTCATTTCCGGCTCGCTCGCCAACCTGATCAAGGGCGGCGCGGACGATACCGTGAAGTTCTCCTTCATCCGCGAACAGACGGCGGTCTCAGAGCTTCAGTTCCTCGGCCTGTCGTCGAAGGGCGTCAAGCTCAGCTACGACATCCAGGGCAAGACACTTTACGCCTATGACAACGACGCGGGTGACGCCGGTTACGGCCAGGGGGACCGCCTCGTCTTCAAGTTGACGGTCAACGAAGACGGCTCCTACACCTTCGAGCTTCACGACCAGCTCGACCACGACCTCGGCAAGGGGCAGAACACCGATCTGCAGGACGGTTTCCGTTACAAGGATGTCGAGGCGATTGACTTTGGTTCGATCATCAAGGCAACCGACTTTGACGGCGACAGTGTCATTCTGAAAGATGCCTTCTCGATCACCATCAAGGACGACGTTCCGGAACTGAGCGGTGCCAAGGAAGAGCGCCTCGTCGACGAAGACGACATCAAGACCAGCCGCTCGGTCGGCACCAGCCCGAACGACGGCAACAGCGACGGCTCCTTCACCGGCAGCCCGAACAACAACCAGCCGGGTCCGGCCTTCATCTCCGGTTCGCTCGCCAACCTGATCAAGGGCGGCGCGGACGATACGGTCAATTTCACCTTCATCAGCGAGCAGACGGCGGTCTCAGAGCTGCGGTACCTCGGTCTGTCGTCCAAGGGAGCAGAGCTCAGCTACGACATCCAGGGCAATACGCTTTACGCCTATGACAACGACGCCGGCAATTCCGGTTATGGCGAAGGTGATCGTCTTGTCTTCAAGCTCACGGTCAATGAAGACGGTTCCTACACCTTCGAACTTCATGACCAGCTCGACCATGATCTCGGTAAAGGTCAGAACACCGATCTGCAGGACGGTTTCCGTTACAAGGACGTCGAGGCGATCGATTTCGGTTCGATCATCAAGGCGACCGACCATGATGGCGACAGCGTCATCCTCAAGGATGCCTTCACGATCACCATCAAGGATGACGTGCCGACGGCAGTTGCCCGCAACACCAACGAGACACTTGTGGTCGATGAAAGTGACAAGCGGCAGAACGAAGATGTGGACGGCCCTCTTAACGTCTTCAGGTTTGTCGGCACGAAGGGCGAAGATCCGAACATGTCGGCTCAGTTCGCTCAGCAGTCGAATTTCGTCGCGGCTGACATCAACGGCGGCGCCGATGATGATGTGAAAATTGAGTGGGATCTGAGGATCAACGGTGGAGACCGCACCCCCTCTGGCCTCTTCACCACGGATGGTCGCTCGATCGTATTGTTCCTGGAAAATGGTCTGATCGTCGGCCGCTATGACGGCCCGGACGGTAATTCCACCGTGAATTCGTCCGACCCGGCAGCCTTTGCCCTGCATCTTTCGGACAACGGCACCCTTTCCCTGGTCCAGTATGTCTCGATCAGGCACGATGATCCGTCCGACCACGACGAGAACGACGACGCGAATGACCGCAATCCGTCGACTGCGCTGCAGACCCTCGCCGGTAAGGTCAACGCCGTCCTGACGGTCACTGACTTCGATGGCGACAAGGCCGTCAGCGAAGTGGCTGTAGGAAGCCGCATCCAGTTCGAAGACGATGGTCCGAGCGTCAAGCCTTACGACGTGAACACGATGCGGATCATCAGCGACGATGACACGGTCGCTGGCCGCA